>DAOVNL010000120.1 GCA_030630245.1 Candidatus Omnitrophota bacterium
CAAAAAGAATTGACCCCGAATGTAATGCGCATTATTGATCTGCTGCAGGCCATAAAAAGCGAGGACACCCTTCCTTTATTACAGGATATAACTTTTCATGAAAACGCGATACTCGCGCAGCGCGCTTTAAAGCTTATCGCTATAAGAGGCTCAAATGCCGCCCTGGACATGCTGCTTAAAACTCTGGAGCATCCTCAGCTGCATATGCGAATCGCGGGAATAGAATACCTGGGCAGTTACCGCTTTAAAAAAGTAAGCGAGGCATTGATACCAATCGCCCTGGGGCAAACAAGCTCTAATCTTGACGAAGCGGCAATTATTGATCTGCGCGTTAGCGCGCTTAAGTCATTGCTGCTTCTTGATAGCGCGCTTGCTAAAACACTTTTGCTTGAGCTGCGCGCAAAAAAACGCTGGTTTATTTTTCCCATTGAGGCAAAATCCCTGCGTGCTTTCGCGAAAGGGCAGCTGAGAAAGCTGGCTAAAAAATAGGGCCATTTTTATTTAGGATAGAAGAATTTCTATAAGACAATAAGAGTGAAGCGGTTAAATAGAAACAAGAAAGAACCAAAAAATAAAGGGTGCCGGCAATATGGACCAAGTTACAATAAAAAACCTGATCAAGGCGTTTGTAAAAAACTTTTCTCTGCTGCTTACGGAAAACATGCTTTACCCACCGCAGCATCCTAATGTTGTCGCGCAAACAAAGCAGACTATGGCCGCCGCTGAAACAGCATTTGATGTTTTCAAAGAGATATACCTTGATATTCGAGAGGAGCAATTCGTGTTTGAGGGAATCCCTCTTTACGAATTGAAGCATATTGTAATGAAAACAACACAGCTTCTTGAATCAAAAAATATCCGCTGTATCCGCTTTGCCAAAAACTTTACGCCGCATGAGCTTTCTGTTTTTGCGGGGTTGGCCGCAGACAAATCACGCGCTCTGGACGCGGAAGCGCTTCAAAAAAAGCTGGGCAAGATGAATATTTTTAATATCAGCGTAGAAAAGAAACCCTCCTTAACAGCCGATGACGGCAAGGGAAATTTTCTGCCCGCTGATAAGATTTACGGAAGCAGTGTTGAGGCAAATAAATTGATCTATAATACTCTGCTTAAAGAAAACACTATCCCTATGGACATAGTCGACAAGGTTGCTCGGGACATTACTACTATCATTAGCCGCGACAGGGGTTCCAGTCTTGCGCTGACGTCATTGAGAGACTATGATGACTACACTTTTACTCATTCGGCCAATGTTGCTATTTTATCGGTCACGCTCGCGTCAAATATCCTCAACGATACCGAGCTTTTAAACCAGTTGGCCCGCGCTGCCTTGCTGCACGATATCGGAAAAACCCGCGTTCCTCAGGAAATATTAAATAAACCCGGCAAGCTAACCAATGAGGAATGGCACTTGATGCGTAAGCACCCTATGCTGGGAGTAAAAATCTTAGAACAGCAGGAACAGGTCAATAAGCTGGCGGTTCTTATTGCCTGCCAGCATCACATGAAATATGACAAAAGCGGATATCCTGCGATTGAGGGATTCCGCAGCCTGCACCCGCTGGTTTTGATCGTCAACATTTGTGATGTCTATGATGCGATCACAAGCAAAAGGCCTTATAAGAAGACCCTTCCTCCCGACAAGGCGCTGTCCATAATGATGCGGCTTATCGGTTGTGATTTCGAACCGCAGCTATTCAAAATTTTCACCCAGATGATCGGAATCTATCCTCCGGGAACCCTTGTGCGCCTAAACTCTAAAGAGCTTGCCGTAACAAGAACGGCCCAGCCTCAGGCATTATTGCTGCCTGAGGTAAAAATCATCGCCAATGAATCCGGATCGCTTCTGGAAAAGCCTTTAATAATTAATCTTTCCGATGAGCAGCAGAACAGCCCCAAGCGTTCAATAGAAGCCGTGCTCGATCCTAAAGAAGAGAATATTGATATCATCTCTTATATTTAATAATTTTGCTCCGGATAAATAATGATATGCTTTTTATATATGCGGCAGTATCTGTAAAAAAGCTGACTATGCCTGTTTTATTAAAGAGTAATCCCAGGAGCATAGCCAGGATAATCAGATTTATCAAATAGATAAGCGTTAAAGAAAAAAGATACCCGTTTTCCACCAAATCCGGCTGTTCGGTGCGCAAACTGTCCAGGGTCATAAGAAAATGAAAGGCTATACTAAAGCCCAGAACAAAAATAAATACGCCGGTATACTCATGGGTTACGCTCATGAATCTTCCGCAGATAAAAAACACCAGCGAAAAAAAGATGGTGTAGACCGGGAGAAAATACGGGCCAAGGCTTATTACCACGTTGGATTTTGTGGTGGAAACGCTGCCCCCTTTGCTTGAGACCCGGAAGGATTTTATCCTGCCTCCGCACAAAAGCGCAAGTACCGCGTGCGTAGTCTCATGTCCAAGCACATAAAAAAAATTGAATTTCAGCGATGAAAAATAAAGAACCGAATATACTGCCGCTCCTGCCAAAAAAAACAGTCCTGTCTGATCAACGCCTTTTATTGTTATCAGTAAATTATAAAAGGCCCTGCTCGCTCCCGCGCAAACCGGAAGAAGCATAATACCGGCTATAATTTTAAGCAGTCTCCAGATCATTATCTCTTAATTCGGCTTAATTATTTCCAAGCCGTCCATGTATACCCGCAATGCTCGCGGGATCTGAATAGAGCCGTCCTTTTGCTGATAGTTTTCCATTATGGCAATAACTGTTCTTGGCAAGGCAATACCGGAACCGTTTAAGGTGTGCACGAAAGCCGGCTTATTCGTTGCCGGGTTTTTATATCTAATATTTGCTCTGCGCGCCTGAAAATCCTCAAAATTGCTGCAGCTTGAAACCTCCAGCCACTTTTCTGCTCCGGGCGCCCAAACCTCGATATCATAGCATTTCGCCGCGGCAAAACTTATGTCTGCGGTGCATAAGTTTAATATCCGGTACGGCAGTTCCAATGACTGCAGCACGGCTTCCGCACAAGCAAGCAGGCTTTCCAGTTCTTTATAAGAAGTCTCCGGTTTTACGAATTTGACCAGCTCTACTTTGTCAAACTGATGAACTCTCAAAAGGCCTCTCGTGTCTTTTCCATAAGAGCCGGCTTCCCTTCTAAAACAAGGTGTATATGCGGTATAATATTTAGGAAGGCCGCCAACGCTGAGTATTTCATCTCTATGTATATTGGTTACAGGGACTTCCGCTGTAGGAATCAGGAAAAAATCATCCTCAGATGTGCGATACATGTCCTCCTCAAGTTTTGGCAATTGCCCTGTCCCTGTCATGCTGTTTCTATTTACAATAAATGGAGTAGAAACTTCAGTAAAGCCATGTTTTTGGGTATGCATTCCCAACATATAATTAATTAAAGCCCGTTCAAGCCTTGCCCCTGCCCCCTTATAGAGTACGAAATTTGATCCTGTAATCTTAGTTGCCCTGGAAAAATCAACAATATCTAAGTATTCGCTTAGTTCAATATGAGTCTTTGGTTCAAAGTTCAACTTTTTCGGCGTACCCCATCTTTTTATTTCCTTGTTTGCTGTTTCATTTAGCCCTATTGGCACTGATTCATGGGGAATATTTGGGATATTTATTAATATTTCATCAATTTTTTGCCTTAACCCTGCCGCTTTTTCCTCTGTTTCTTTGGTTTTTTGGGATAAAGCCTTTGATTCTGTTCTTTTATCGCTGATATCCTGCTTTTGCTTGACAAGCGCGGCCATTTCCTCAGAAGCGATATTGCGTTTACGCTTAAGTTCTTCTGCTTCCGCGTTCAAAGCGCGCCATTTTTTATCCAGATCCAATAATGCATCGATATCCAGGTTGTTATTGCGATTTTTAAGCGCTGTTTTAACCCGCCGCGGATTTTCGCGAATAAGTTTAATATCCAGCATCTTCCACCCTCTATTCTCTATTTTTTAACGATTGTATATTATCTCGGGCGCACGCAAGGCACGCCCCTACAGGATTAATATTTAATTCTCAATTTGTAATTTGTTTTATTTTTTCGCTATTCGCTTTTTTTGCTGTTTCCTGCTTTCTACTTTTTCCTTCTTACTTTCTATTCTCTATCTTCTGTATCTTGTATCCTGCATCTTACATCCTGCATCTTATAACTTTTTACTTTTACCTTTTTA
>DAOVNL010000179.1 GCA_030630245.1 Candidatus Omnitrophota bacterium
AAGAATTTCTTTATCAAAGGAGCTGAAAGGCTTTCCATCTAATCGCTGCGACATGCTTATGGCACCGATGATGTGCTCTTCAGCGATAAGCGGAACGCACAAAAATTTAGGCCTGAGCAATGCGTTACCGGTTTTGACAACCTTACCGGCCAGCCCCTCTCCCATTTTCAGAGTCTGCTGTTTAGCGCTTTTGTTTTCAATGTCAACAATGGCATGAGGTATGATATGCCGCTTATATTTATCTACAAGCATTATGCAGCAGCGCTGAGCGCGCAAAACCTGCAAGCTTAAGCGCGCGATTCGAGGCAGCAATTCATTGATCTCAAGAGTTGAGCTGATAATCCTGCCCACGGTATGCACGGTAGACAAGGCAATTGTTTTCGGCTTTATAGTTTCGTAAAGCCTTGAAACCTCCAGTTCCTTTTGAACGCTTTCGATCGTGGTGCAGGTAAAGGAATTAAAAAGTTTCAGCAGATCATCAGAAATTTTTGTTTTTATCTTGCACAGGCCGATAAATCCATATGTTTGATCTGCCCGGACGATTGGAATGCAGTAAAACAGTTCTTTGTCCTTATCGGTTATACTTTGTACGCGCTGGGTTTTTCGCGCTTTTATTAAAAGCGGATTTATGATGTCAAGGCATTCTTTGGAAGGTGTAATAACTGAGTAAATTTTTTTATGTTTCCCGGGAAAAGTATTTGGGTCAGGGATTATCAACCAGGAGCAGCTGCCGATCATCTGCGCAAAAGACTCTACCTCCCCTTTCCATGATGGATGATCTATCAGCTTCTGGAATAATTCTTCTTGGTATGAGCTTTTCATCGGTTACGGACTCCGAAATTTATGCTTCCTGGTTTTGTATCGCGTTATAAACTAACTTTTTATCTTCATCGTTGTCCCACCAGGAAAAACTGATACCTAAATCGAAGTCACTGCTCTGCGGATCGGTTCGTCTTATCCAGGCAATCCTGCCGAAGGTGCGGATGTTTTTATGCTCAGGACTAATCTTTATATCAACACCTATCGGGGCTTTAACAGGGAGTTCGCTTTTTGTCCTTAAAGCTACACCGCCGAGACTGATGTTAGCTGCCGGATCAAGAATCTTTTCGTGATAAGTAGAATAAGTGCGGGGGTCAAGCAGCTTAAAACTCACTTTTAACCCTGGGACATTGGCTCTTAAGAATTTCCTTTTCTCTCTAAACATGGTTTTAGTATCCATACTCTCCCCCAACGTTTAAAAGTTTTTTATAGTTTTTAAAAACATCATTTTATTTAACTAACTCTATTATAAAGAGCTGGTTATAGTTTGTCAAGTATAATTTTATAGTTAATGAAAAATAGAGCATGATTATTAAGGTATTTCTTTTTTTATGACTTTTAGAGCGGAATTGATCTTTATCAGTTCCTGAGTTCCTCTGTCCATATACTTGATCATAATGCTGTCTTTATTTAATTCATCGTCACCTAATATAAGCACATGGGAACAGTTGAGTTTATTGGCTTGACGCATTTGAGCCTTTAATGATTTGCGCTCAAAGTCAATGTGAACCGAGATTGAATTTCTTCTTAAGTTATGCGCGATCTCAAAAATCTTGTTATACGCGCTCTCCCCCAAACCAATGGCATAAATACTTTGCTTGCCTGCGTTATTTGGCGTGAAGGACTCTGCTTCTTCAGCCAGCAGTAAGCGTTCGACTCCGCAGGCAAAACCTACCGCACCGGTTGCAGGCCCGCCTAATTGTTCAACGAGATTATCATATCTGCCGCCTGCTAATATTGTGTTTTGAGCTCCAAGTTTATCATGCGTGATTTCAAAAACTGTCTTTGTGTAATAATCCAGCCCGCGCACAAGATATGGATCAAAAGTATAATCCACACCGAGTAATTCTAAGGCATTTTGAAACATTGCGAAATCCCTCAGAGAGTCCCGGCTGAGACAATCGATTATCTTCGGGGCATTTATCAGGATTTTCCTGCAGCTCTTGTTCTTGCAATCGAGTATCCTTAAAACATTACGCTCATACCTGCTTTTGCAGTGATCGCATAAATAGTCCTTCCGGTTATTGAGAAATGATTTAAGTTTTTTGGAGAAATTTTGCTTATCCTCACTGCTTCCAACTGTATTTACCAAAATGCTGAAGTTTTTTATTCCGATTTCCTTTAAATACTCTATTGCCAGGCTTAGCGTCTCTGCATCAAGAAACGGGTTGTAGGTTCCCAGCGCTTCTACCCCTATTTGGTAGAACTGCCGGTTCCTTCCTGCCTGAGGTTTTTCACCGCGGAACATCACGCCGCTGTAAAAGAATTTGGTTAAGCCTGCCTGGTTATAATTGTGCTCAAGATAAGCTCTTACAATGGAAGCGGTGGCTTCAGGACGCAATGCTATAGACCGGTTTCCTCTGTCAAGGAATGTGTACATTTCTTTTTCGACAATGTCAGTTTGCTGCCCGATGCTTCTGGTAAACAAACCGCTTTCCTCAATGATCGGGACAATGATCTGTATATATCCGTATCTTGAAAAGATTTTGGCTGCCTTTTCATGTACAAAATTCCATTGGTCGATTTCAGCAGGCAGTATGTCCTGGACTCCTTTTAGTGCTTTAATTTTCATAACAATCCATTTTTTAAAAATATAAAACCCCAATACTCTGTGATTGGGGTTTTATATGAATTTCAATTGAATCTTTTATGAACCCAACTATTTTACTAGTTTTTTCATTTCTAAACCAGGCTTAAAAACCACAACTCTTTTTGGAGGTACAGGAACTATTTCTCCAGTGCGTGGATTGCGGCCAGTTCTACCGCGTCTGGATTTTACTTTGAAGATTCCAAAATTGCGCAATTCCACTGTTTGTCCGTTTACCAGGCTATCGATGACACAGTCAAGTGCCTTTTGCACAACTTTCTTAATATCCTGCTGTTTCATCTTTGTTTCATTGGCGATTTTAAGAACAATATCTTTTTTTGTCATCCCGGGCTATTCTCCTTTCCCATGCTGTTTTAAGCCTTCTGCAAAACATACAACTCTTTATAATCAAATAAGTTGCACAACTTATTTGATTGCAAAATCCTCCATTAATGACTTAATGTAACTATC
>DAOVNL010000169.1 GCA_030630245.1 Candidatus Omnitrophota bacterium
ATAATATGTTATTCATAACTTGAAAACAATCCAGATTGCGTTAATCTTTTCTTTATAGTTCTGTCAAAGCCCGGGATAATAACTCATTGGCTTTTTTTATTTCTTCTGTTGCCTGCAATACATTCTTAAAGGCTGGACTATTTTTCACAATAGCAACTTTATTTGCCCATTTACTGAATTTCTCATTATGTTTTTTGTTGTCCTTGACCCAGGATGCTAACAACACTTTAAGCCTTTCTGTTCCATCGGCAGGAAACCTTTTAAGAATATCTTCAACCTTTGCCCGAATAGTCTGCTCCGGAACTGCCCCAAGGATTTCATCTACCTCTTCACCATCATTAAAATACTTCTGCATCGGAATACTCATAATTTGATATTGCATTGCTCTTTGTTTGTTTTCATCTACATTAATCATGCAGAACTTGAACCTCCCGTAATATTCCTCTGATAATTTTTCATATATCGGTATAACCATTTTACATGGGGCACACCATGGGGCCCAAAAATCTACCTCTATGGGAATGTCAGAATTCAGCACCTCTTGTTCAAAATTCTGGTCTGTTATCTCGATTACTTTACTCATGTTTCCTCCTTTTGGCCTATCCATCTAATTACCTTTTCTATAAATCCTTCCATGATAAGTTTTAGCCCGCTCCTTTTAGCGAAGTTGTTCAATCACAATCAGGTTTTATCTTCATCTCGCGTCTCGCCTCCTTTTTATTTTTTCCTCATATTCAGGAAAATATCTATTAATAACCTCCAGATTAAATCTTGAAAGAATTGATTCTTTCGATTCTCTCTCCAACAGAAACTGGAAAGACTTTTTTATCAACTCCTCTTCGGTTATCTCGCCGCCGGTTAACTTTTGATAATATCCATCATCTAAGGTAACCATGTGTTCTGTTTTGGAATTTCCCTCATCCACAATTATCAAAAATCCGCCTGTATTTTTCTTTTCAACCTCAATCATTTTAGAGCCTCCATGTTTATGTTACCTTAGTTAGAATTTTATCTGGCGAAATTGCATGTAAATTCAATCCAAACTCTTTTACCGGGTCTGCACCTAAGGCGAGCCTGCGCCGATTATTATTAAATCTTCTTTCCCCATTTTTTCCTCCTGTCAAAATGTAATAACTTTATCCGCTTCTTTCACCCATTCCGCCAATTCCGGCATTTTCGCTTCCTGAGCGCCTTCAAAATAAGGTTCACCTTTATGTATACCTCATCTTACCTTGCAAGTCCCGCAAACCTTAACCGGAAGACAACTGTCAGTCCTTTTTTCAGTCCCTATCAATTTTCACAAAGATACAGCTTATTCCTTAGATGCGCTTTGGCATTTTCTAACTTACGCGCGAATGGATCTTTTTTAAACTTCGCCGACCAGCTTCTTACGATAATCCAACCGCCAAAACGAATCAAATCATTACGCCAAAACCTATACCATTTTCGCCATCCTAATTTAATATTATGCAAAAAGAAAATTAAACCGGGGAAATAAAATATATTTAATCCGATTTTAAAAAAATACCTAAAATGGTAAAAAGTACCCATAATCTTCCTAACCGCGTTCTGCATTTCTTCGGCGCTCATAGGCTGATCAGGTTCAAACAAAGGAAAATTGCCGTCATAATACTCCCACCCCACATCTTGAATCGGATAAATTCTATTTTGTCTTTTAAGCCTTTCCCGCAATTGTGTCCCGGGCAAAGGAACCGGCAACAACATTTGTATAGTATCAATTTTAGCTTTCTTAATAAACGCTCGAAAACGTTTTGTCTGTTCCTTAGCGGACATTTTAAAATTAACGCTCTCCTTTAAAGGATAGCCAAAGATAAACATACCATGCAGCAAAAACCCAAACTTATGAAATATTTTAACAAAAGACAGCATATCTTCAGAACTGACACATTTATTCATCGCTTTTAATTCTTCCTCAATCGGTGACTCAAACCCAATAGACACCGTATTAATACCCCCCTGGCGCATAGCTAAAAGCAGCTCGGAATCCATGGCTTTATCCAGCCTTATCTGAACGCTTACGTCCAGTCTTCTGCCTAAACTTTTTTGATAATCTCTCAACATATGGCAAAATCGTATTGTTTCGTCTCGCTGTTGCCCAAAAAGGTCATCAACAATAAAAAAATGCCTCGCGTCCTTTGTTTCAACAAGAAAACTGATGTGTTCCATCAAGCGCTTAGAAGTAGCGTATCGCGGCTTACCTTTAACTGTACAAAACTCGCAATTCATGCCGCAGCCGCGTATCCTCTCAACAGGATAAAGTTTTATTTTGGCATACCGTACTAAGGAAAAATCCGGTAAAGGAAACCTGTCAAAATCGTTTATGGGTTCTCTGGGAAAGGTACGAATAATCGTCTCACCTCTTTGGTAAGCGATACCTTTTACTTTGGACAAATCCCGCTTTCCTTCCAGCGCCTCCAGAAGCTCTCGGATAGTTTCTTCTCCTTCGCCAACAACTACATAGTCAATGCCGTGTGATAACGCCTCAGCTATGTTATTTCCCGTAAAATGCTGCCCTCCGGCGATTATTACCGCGCCGTTATCTTTATAAAAATGAGCTATTTTATAAAGGCGGGGGATCGTACTGGTTAATCCGCCATAAAGACCGACAACATCGGCGAATCTGCGGTGTTGTAAAAATTCATGATCGGCTCCGCCGGAATCACTTTTAGGGCCATAGCGGCGAAGATTGTTTTCATCTATAACTTCAACATTCCACTTTTTCATTTTATTCACTACACTGGCCACGCATACCGGCCCTAAAGCTGTTGTTTTATCGGCTATATGCGAATAGATATTGAACGCCGGATAAGCCGGGACCACAACCCTAAATCTATATCTTTTTTTAGACAAATCAATCATAGTATCTTTTAGTTTTTCAACACAAAATTTCGCGCTTAAGTATAAGTTCTAACTACTCCTTATCGTAAAGTTCGCGATAAACGCTTTCCGCCGCTAAAGAGAGCGGCTCCATCCCCGGATCAGGCGACAATTCCGGCTGACCTGCACATCTTAAAGTTGTCAAATCCAAAGCCGTCAGGCCGCAGCGTACCGCTATGGCGATAACATCAATGTGTTTAACGGCAGAAGAGTCTAAGCTAACTATTTGACCGCCGATAATCTTTTTTGTCCGACGGTTAAATATAAGCTTAACAGTATAAGGTTTCTTATCTCTCATCATTGAATGTTTACTTATCGATTTCTGTTTAGCACTA
>DAOVNL010000155.1 GCA_030630245.1 Candidatus Omnitrophota bacterium
ATAGAAAAATTCAAGTTCAGGCCCCAGGTAAAAGTGGTCAAATCCCATTTCGCCCGCTCTCTTCAGAGCCTTTTTTAACACGTATCGCGGATCGCCTTCATAAGGAGTCTTATCCGGATTAAGTACATCGCAAATCATCCTGGCAACAGCCTTCTCATGAGGCCTCCATGGAAGGATAGCAAAGGTATCGGGATCAGGCATAGCAATCATATCTGACTCCTCAATATCCTGGTATCCGGTAATAGACGAGCCGTCAAAACCCATACCTCTTTCTAACGCGCCCTCCAACTCTCTATCCGTAATCGCGAAACTTTTTACCTGGCCTAAAATATCCGTAAACCAAAGCCTGATAAACTTTACGTCCTGCTCCTTAACAATCTTTAAAATATCCGCTTTTGTCTTCTTCGCCACTTTTTTTCCCTCCTTAATGAGCACATAATTTATGTCATCCTTCGGGTGTCATAAATTATTTTGTGCGAATTAATTCCGCCGAGAGTTGTAAAATTATTGAAAAGAATTTTACAACATCTTTCGAGACGGAAATTCCTTATTAAAAACATCTGTTACAACGTGGTCTCCATAAAAAAACGTTCTAAAAAATCATTTTGATTTTGATAGAACGTCTTTGTTCAATCCTCTAAAATTACTTAATCACACAAACACTGTGCTCATTTTTTAAGCTTCTTATTATTAAAGTAAAAAAACTCTCCTTTTGGTAACCTTTTTCTTTAATTCGGGTATCCGGCGAATTTTTTATATAAAGAATAAATTTCTCTATCTGAAAGGCAGCGTTTTAGAGCAGTGGATTTATACCTTACTTCCTCTAAGATCTTACCTGTTATATCACTGCTTACTTTTATGTTTTTTTTCTCAAGAAGATATCTGATTGCCGCCTTTCCTGAATGTTTACCAAATACCAGCTCATTTTTCTTCCCAACGGCAGATGGTTCAAAAGGTTCATAAGTTACCTGTTTTTTTATTATTCCGTCCTGATGTATGCCGGATTCATGCAGAAAACAACTTTTGCCTATTATAGGTTTCCCCCGGGGAATTTCTCTCCCTGATACTTTACTTACAAATTTAGATAATTGAGGCAGCTTTTTGATATTTACTTTTAGTTTAACAGCATAAATATATTTTAAGGCCATGATGATCTCTTCCAACGCGGCGTTTCCAGCGCGTTCTCCGAGGCCGGTTATCGTTGTACTTACAAAACGAGCTCCGGCGGAAATACCGGCAAGAGCGTTGGCTGCCGCGAGTCCGAAATCATTATGAGCATGAACCTCTATATCAATGTTAACCGCCTGACGAATACATTTAATTATACTAAATATCTTAAATGGTTCTAAAATGCCCACGGTATCGCAAAATCTAAATCTATCGGCTCCTTCTTTTTTTATTGTTTCTATGTATTCGATTAAAAAGTCAAAATCAGCTCTTGAGGCGTCTTCAGCGCTCACAATTAAATAGAGGTTATGCTTTTTTGCATAATCTATTGTTTTTTTAATCCGCTCTATTATCCATTTTCTTGTTTTGTTCAATTTATAATTTATATGAATATCTGAAACGGGCAAAGAGATACTTATTGAAGTAAGCCCGCACTCAACAGACTCATCTATATCCTTTAAAACAGCTCTATTCCAGCCCGTTATTCTTGCCTTTAAATTTTTATCCAAAATCTTCCTTATTGCCTTCTTTTCAATTTCTCCCATCGCGGGTATACCGGCTTCTATTTCCTGAATTCCTATACTATCAAGCAAAACAGCTATTTTTACTTTTTCATCAATGGTAAAAGCAACACCCGCCGCCTGCTCACCATCCCTTAAAGTTGTATCATTGATAATTATCTTTGAAGGCATATTTTTAACTTTTAAATTTTGCATTGTCATTTCGCATTTTGCATTTTGCATTTTTAATTTTAAATTTTTAATTTATACTATCCCATCGAACCCATAGTAGCAAAGCTGAAGATCCCGTCAAAGTTAATCTTCGGCAATTTGCCGCGGCACATAAATAAGGTGGAACTAACAACTTCAAAGTTGTGCTTACTCAAAATCCTCTCCGCCTTCTTATTAACTGATGGAACATCTAACAGCACTTCGCTCTGAGACTCCAATTCAGATAGTCCGGAAGTAAATAATTTTTCGGCTATTTTTTCATCCCCATTTTCCAATTCCCAGGGGCCAACGATAACAATGCGGCCGGCTTTACCATACATCAAGAACCCGGAAGGCTCATAATGGGAACAAATACAGCGCGTAAGAGATAGTTGAGTAATTAGAGAAAACCTCTCATCTTTCCATAAAGAAGTATCCACTTTAAGAAAGTTAAGAATGTCGGGGATGTTTCTCCGAAAATTCATTCCTTTACCGGCAAACTTCGCGACTTTGCCGCGCCAGCGATTTACCGGCATAACTTTTTTAAAACCAAATTTTTCATAAAGGCCTTCCGCTCCACAGGCAGCGTTCAAAAAAATCTGTTTTTTCTTTTTTTCCTCCAGGCAGTTAATTGCCCTTGTTAAAAGTTCCCTGCCTATTCCCCTTCCCCGGCGCCCCCTGGAGACAACGAAATTACCTATCCACGCGCTTTGACTATGCTGAAAAGTCATAATAGACCCGATGACCTTTCCAACTTCCACATAGACGAAACAACTAAAGGGATTAAGTTCAATAAAGGTCTGAAATTCAGTTAAATCGGATATCCACCCTTCTTCAAGCGCCATTTGTAAAATAGCCGGCAAATCTTCTTCTGTCGTATACCTAATTTCGCGCTTCGCTTTCTCCTTCGCTGAACACAGCATTACCTTTTTCATCTATCCCCTTTTGGAATGACATAGGATACCACTGTTTTCTAATTTAACTTGAGCCGCGTTGTTTCTACCGCTTTGATGACAATCACAAAATCCATTTTCCGCTATCGCCCCGCAGTCAATTTCTTTAAATATGTCCTCAGGAAAACCTGTCCGAACAATCCTGCCGTTTTTTAACACAGCAACCCTATCAGCTAACGCGAAAGCCTCTTCAAAGCAGTGCGTAACATATATGGTAGTAAAACCTAACTCTCTGTGAAACTTGCGAATCTCTGTTCTTAAATATCTGGCGGTGTGAAAATCAAGGCTGTTTAATGGCTCATCAAAAAGCATAATTTCCGGGGATGGAGCAATAGCCCGCGCCAGGGCAACCCTCTGTTTTTCCCCGCCGCTTAGGTCCCTGGGATAACGATAAGCAAGATGTTCTATTCTCATTAATCTCAACAATTCATTCACTCTTGATTCCACCTTACTTTTAGGTTCTCCCTGAACGCGGAGCCCATAGGCTATATTCGCTCTAACACTTAAATGAGGAAACAGGATTAAATTTTGAAAGAGATAGCCTGCCTTTCTTTGATAAACAGGAAACTCATCTACAG
>DAOVNL010000191.1 GCA_030630245.1 Candidatus Omnitrophota bacterium
CCTATCGCTTCGCTTGTCCTCATCCTTTAGTTATCTGCGTTCATCTCGCCGATAAGACAAAAATGTCTTTTTTTCCTAAAACCTTTTTTGAAGGCAATAAGCATATTGCCCTACTTTTTTGTAATTAAGCTGCTTAAAAAAAGCTATTCACACTGCTTACCCGGCTCTATTGGCTCTATTCGGGAAACCATATCTTTAACCCAGCTTATTCCTTTTCAACAACCTCAATCTCTACACCGCCGACGATCATTGCGAAAATATTATAGAGCACTGCGTGCAGCATTGCCACTAATCCGCACAGAAACGCGCTTATCAGGCCGATGATGATAGCTCCGAGAAACCCGGTCATCAGCGAGCCTATAAAGGGAATTGTCTGCAGCTGCTGCTGAACTCGCATGCCGCCAAAGCCGCCGCCGAACAAAGCAATGATAAAACCTATTATAAAGCTCATCCCGCCAAATAACTTAAACACAGAAGCTAAATCAACGTTTTTCAACTCTATTCTCTTCATTGCGTTCCCCCCCTGCACTTTAAAGTGCTCCTTTATTTATATTGCGATTTTAAATGTCTCCCGAATGTCTCCTGTAACATAGCATAAAAGCAGCCAAAAAGCAACCTGTGGGCTAAGTTTTATCCAGCGCAAGACGCGATGCCCAGCCGATCTTACCGTCCGGGGTTTTAATGCGCGCCCATTTACCCTCTTCCCGGATTATCTCAACCCTTGTCCCTTCATACACCTTAAAATAAGTTGTCGCCTCCTCTGCCGGAGCGAATTTAGCGTCAATAACCTCATCAATGACAAACGCGTACGCGTTTGCATGGATATCATAAAATTTTACCGACCAAACACAGCTTATCAGCAGTAAAATGACGCCTGCGCAAATAATATACTTTTTCAACAATGCCCGATAATGCGGCAGTAAGACCGCCATGCCGCTTATTATCAGCACCAGCCAGTACATGCAGACCCATATTAAACTCAGACGGTTCATAGAAAAATATCCGGCAAAATATTTCAGCACCGCGATGATCCACACCGGACGGCTCACCAGAACAGGATTTTCCCGCAAAGATTCCACAAAATTAATGTTCGCCTTTAAATCGCTGTCATTTGGAATCAGCCGTTTGGCCTGTTCGTAACTGCTCAAGGCCTCGCCAAGCATGCCTGATTTAAAATAAGCATTGCCCATATTGTAATAGAGGTTTCCGCTTTCAATCCCTAAAGCTGCAATCTCTTCGTACTGCCCTAAGGCCTGTTCATACTTTTTGTCTCTAAAGAGCTCGTTGGCTTTATAGAACATGCCGTAAGCAGGCGTCTTCCTCTGGGATGCGGCATGAAGGCCTGTTGCGCAAATCCCCGTAATTGTTAAAACCGCGATTAATATTATTGTCAGCTTTTTGTTCATTGTTTGTTTCTTTCCAGATAATCAATAACTTCCTCTAAAATGCCAAGCGTCTGCTCCATCTCAGCTTTATCCATCCGTGCCGGCGCGTAACGCGCGATATCACATTCACCAAAACAGCGCTTTAGCTTAGAAGCCGCCTCCGCATTCACCCCTTCGCCTGTGATCAGCTCCTCTACCACCTCCGCGGTAATCCCCGCGGACGGGCGGTTAAAACGGTGCCCCAGATACTCCTGCAATGTTTTAAATAAACAATCGTAAAATTCCGCTGTCTTGCCCCGCGCTAAATACTCTTTTGCATTTTTTATTTTTTTTCGCGCTACTTTCGGCGCCCGCAGTTTGCGCGCGTAACTTACATCTGTACTTAAACGCTCCCGCCGCCTTTGAAAAATAACCGCTCCGAAAAACAGTATCAACGGCAGTACCTGCAGCATTAAAAACCCGCGGCTGTTATAAATATTTTTCCCTTTTGTCCGGATTTTTCCAATGTCCTCCTTGATATAAATAATGTCCGTGCCCAGCACATGCGTCGGCGCGGCACCCTGCGCGGCAGGACGGCCTTCGACCATCTTAAACCCCTCATCTTCAGAAGCATCGACTTCAATAACAATGGGCGGCTGCTTGAGGCTTACATACTCTTTGGTCTTGGGATCAAAAAAGGTGAACACTATCTCCGGGATCTCGCTTATGCTTTCCTTCCGGGGAATAATAACCTGCTCAAAATACTTTATGCCTGCTTCTTCCTGCGCCTGCGAGGCATAAACCTTAAAATTTTCTTCCTTAGAAAGTGCCGGGCTCTGCACGCTGCCGAAATTGCCAACTCCAGTAATCTCCATGTTCAGCGTTATCGGGTCGCCGGCCTTTAGCTTTAAAGGCGCTGCTTTTACCTTCATCTTAAAATCACCGACCGCGCCGGAAAATTGCTTCGGCTTGCCTTTCTCCGGCAAAGCCTTTACATCAAGCAAAAGCTCCGCGGAAGCAACCTCTTTAGGATAAACCTGCAGGCGGCTGAAGAAATCAGAAAAGAATGAATCGTCAAAAAAACTGTCCAGGCCGCGGCTCCTTTGCTTTCTTCGCTCGCGTGAGACAATATTGCATTTAATCCTGGCCGGGCCTATCGTAACCTGCCCTGCCTTTGTGGGATATAACCAGGTTTTAAATTCAACAACATCATAAAATTCATCTCCCAGGATTTCCCGGTATTGGCGCGGAGAAGCAAAATCTTCTTTTACAAATCCCTGCCCTTCGAAAAGCGGATATTGAATGTCCCTGACCGTAAGCCGGTTAACATAAAGTTTGACCGTAAGCGCAATGCGCTCGTTTATGTACGCGCTGCTTTTCTCCGCAGTTACTATCAAAAATATCTTTCCGCTTAAGGATTCTTCCCCAATGCCGCCCTGGGACTGCTGCGGCAAGTATGCCTTTCCCTGCCGGCTGCCCCGGCCGCGGTCAACGACTTTAATCTGTTTTGTATTTGTCGTATAATTATCCCCCTTATGCGTAAAGGAAAAAGGCCCCAAGGTAAATATGCCGGTTTTCATGACAACCAGG
>DAOVNL010000196.1 GCA_030630245.1 Candidatus Omnitrophota bacterium
AACTCTATAAGCATTTTCCTTCGGATATTGAAGTCCTCTGGAAAGCAAAGCCTGTTTACGAAGAATGGCCGGGATGGCTTCAAGATACAACAAAAACTAAGAAATTCTCCAGCTTACCTGTTAATGCCCGCAAATACCTTAAGAGACTGTCTCAACTGGTAGGAACTAAAGTGGAAATGGTTTCTATAGGATCAGAACGCAATCAAACTCTTTTTGTTTAAAATAGGAGAAAATACGGTTATGATAGATATTTATCAGATCACTTTCCGTTTAGCGCTGGCTGCTGTTTTAAGCGGGTTGATAGGTTATGAACGCGAAATGCACGGCCGGGCAGCGGGGTTAAGGACAACAATACTTGTGGGTGTAGGTTCCTGCCTGATAATGATCATTTCAATGTATTTGCAGGCAGTTTACTCAGGCATCGCTGATGTAGATCCGGCAAGAATAGCCGCGCAGGTTGTCAGCGGCATCGGCTTTTTGGGCGCGGGTACAATCATTCGCTACGGAGCTTCTGTACGCGGGTTAACTACGGCTGCAGGCCTCTGGGCGGTTGCAGGCATAGGCCTTGCCGTAGGATGCGGTTTTTATCCGGCAGCTTTGATGGCCACGGGAATAATATTCCTGGTTTTAGTGGTATTATCACGTTTTGAAAGAAAAATAAGAAAGCAATTTGATAAAACACTGAAAATCGAGCTGTCCGGAGGGATTGATAAATTCTGTTTGGTGACAAAGACTATTTCCGGTTTTCAGGCCGAAATTAAGAATATTGAAGTAAAACAGGCTTTGGGGAAAGATGCATTTAAAATAATCCTGAATTTAGAGCTTTATGATCAAAAATTGAGCAATGAGATTACGCAATCTCTGGTGAAAGTTGAAGGTGTAACGAGTGTAAAATGGGTTTAAAGAAAAGAAAGAATATACTCACCAATTACAAAACGAATCACATCAGCCTGGGGAGCAAGAAACTCTGTACTGCCAGAATAGACATTTCAAGAGAAGAACGCCGCGGTTTTCCTGAGGTTATTTATTGCCCGGGGAAAACAGCCGCGCAGATAAAACGGATAGCTATTTGTATTCTGCGCCATAACGATACCCTTCTTCTGACAAAAGCAAGCAGGAAGATATACGCTGACCTTAAAAAATCTATCCCTGACGCAAAATACAACAGCCGGGCAAACCTGATATATTTGTGTAAAAAAAAGAAAAAAATCCAAGCTAAGGGAGAAATCCTTGTTTTAAGCGCGGGGACCAGTGATATCCCGGTAGCGGAAGAAGCGGCAGTAACAGCAGAGCTTATGGGCAATCATGTGGAGCGTTTATACGATGTGGGGATAGCAGGGATCCACCGGCTGCTTGATCAAGTTGATCTTATCAGGCAGGCAAGTGTTATTGTCGTTGTTGCCGGTATGGAAGGAGCTCTTGCCAGTGTTCTCAGCGGTATGGTAGAAAAGCCGATTATCGGAGTGCCGACAAGCGTAGGATATGGAGCGAGTTTTTCCGGGATAGCCCCGCTGTTGACCATGCTCAACAGCTGTTCGCCCGGGGTAAGTGTGGTTAATATAGATAATGGTTTTGGCGGCGGCTATATGGCTGGGCTAATAAATAGGGAAAACCAGTAACCGGAAACCAGCGCTATCGGACTTCGCCTGCTTCGGGTTGCCCGTCGGAAATTAATGAGAAAAATCTTGAGTCTTAAGATTAATTATGGCATAATAATAAGAGTGAAAATCGCCGGAAAAAAGGCTTTACCGCTTAAAAATGTATATGATAAAGTCAAAGCTCAGGCGCTAAAGGAATTTGCCTGATTTTAGATTATAATCCCGCCAAAATAAGCGGGATTAGATAGTATAGATAAATAGTTTCGTCAGTAAAAGTAAACAGAGTATTCCGTTTCATAAACTATGGGTAAATTCCCTGTGCCAATTTACCTCATATAGGAGGAAAAAAATGTACGCAGTATTACTTGTTATTCACATTATTGTTTCATTGTTTTTAATCTTTATAATTTTGATTCAGAGTGGAAAAGGAGAAGGGCTTTCAGATGTTTTCGGCGGCGGATCAAGCCAGACAACTATTTTCGGTTCAAGGACCGGGAACTTTCTGACCAAAGCAACAACAGCCTCTGCTATAACTTTTATGATTACCTGTTTGAGCCTTGCGCTTATTTCCAAGAAAAGCGGCGGCTCAGCCGTACAGCAGGAACTTTTAAAAGAGCGGGCAGTTGAAAAAATACAGGAAATGATGGGTGATAAAGAAGAGGCAGCTAAAGATACAGTAAAAACACCCGCGCAGCCTGCAGTAAAATAATCCGGCAGTCAAATTTAGGACAATATACTAAAAGATTGAATAATTCATTATATATTTAACGGAGGATAAGAATGAAAAATAAAATACCGCGTTTCGCGGTATTTTTTTTGTTTTGTTTGAGCTTAAGCGCCTGTTCAAATACTTATCAGGAAAAGCCGCCCGAAAGCAAAGACACCGGTATCCCCGCCTATGGAGATACCATAATAGAAGCGGGTATTGGCGATGCGCGTACGCTTGTGCCCATTCTCGCCTCAGATAGCGCCTCCGGACAGATATGCTCAATGATTTTCAACGGGCTTGTAAAATACGATAAAGATCTAATCTTGATCGGGGATTTGACCGAGAGCTGGACGGTCGAGGAAAACGGCCTGGTGATCATATTTTACCTGCGAAAAAATGTCAGATGGCATGACGGTGCTACTTTTACAGCAGATGATGTAGAATTTACCTATAAGTCCTTGATTAATCCTGATGTCAGAACTCCTTACAGCGGTGATTTTCTAAAGGTTGAAAGCATGGAAATTATCGATTCTTATACAATCAAGGTTACTTATAAAGAAGCGTTTTCTCCCGGGCTTTCCAGCTGGGGCATGAACATAATGCCGAAACATATTCTTGAAA
>DAOVNL010000053.1 GCA_030630245.1 Candidatus Omnitrophota bacterium
AACGCGAGCTCCTTTTCCTGAGAAGCGATAACTCCTTTATTTCTAAAATATAACATAAATGAAATAGAGTGTCAATAAAATTTGTTTCCAATTTTTATGGTTTGTGATAACATAATCTATTATTTGAAATTCAAGGAACCGTAAATCAGGGGTCATGCCAATATAGCCCCGGCAATTATAATGGGCGGGTAAATATGAATGTTAGTTTTTCCGGCGGAAAGCATATATCAGGATACAAGCATTTAACGCAGGATTTGCCGATTGTTGCTATGGGCGCGCCTGCTGAGGCCATTATTCCTTTGAGCCAGCACACAGGAGCTGTATGTAAGGCGCTTGTCAAAAAGGGCGATAAGGTCAAAGTCGGCACAAAGATCGGCGCAAGTGATAAGCTGATTTCAAGTGCCGTGCACTCAAGCGTTTCGGGTAAGGTAAAAGCGGTTACTGATTATAATCATCCGGTTTTAGGCACCTCTTTGGCTGTGATCATAACATCTGACGGAAAAGATGAGCTTGATGCGGCCGTTCAGCAAAGAAGAAGTGTTTCTCCGCTTAATAAGGATGATTTGCTAAAAATCATCAAGGAAGCAGGGATTGTGGGCCTTGGCGGCGCCGCGTTTCCCACGCATGTTAAATTGACTCCTCCTAAAGAGATTGATACGTTTTTGATCAACGCGGCGGAATGTGAGCCTTACCTCACGTGCGATTATAGAATTATGATGGAAAGCCCTAATGAAATTTTAAAGGGCATCCTTTTGCTCCAGAAGATCGTGGGGGTTAAAAATGTTGTAGTGGGTATTGAAGATGATAAGCCTGAAGCTATAAGTCTTCTGCGTAACAAGATAGTAGCTAAAAGCTATTCGATAAAGGTCCAGCCGCTTAAAACCAAGTATCCTCAGGGAGCTGAAAAGCAGCTGATCAAGGCCATACTTGATAGGGAAGTTCCAGCGGGAAAGCTTCCTTTTGAAGTAGGCGTTATTGTAAGCAATGTGGGAACAGCCCTGGCTGTGTATGAAGCTGTTTATCAGGGGAAGCCTCTCTATGAGAGGGTTGTAACAGTTACCGGTAAAAGCGTGAAAAGCCCGGCTAACCTGAAGGTAAGAATCGGCACAAGATTTTCTGAGCTTATTGAATTTTGCCAGGGCAGCAGTACTCCCCCGTCGAAAGTGATTATGGGCGGGCCGATGATGGGGTTAGCCCAGTTTAGTACGGATATGCCTGTGATCAAAGGAACATCCGGGATATTACTGCTGAGTGAGAATGAAGTTCCTGATTATAAAGAAGGGCCGTGTATACGCTGCGGAAGGTGTGTGGATATATGTCCTATGGGCATGCTTCCGTTTGCTTTGAGTCTGTGTGTGGAGTTTAAAAGGCTTGATCAGGCTTCTCAATATAATCCGCGTGACTGCACAGAATGCGGCGCGTGCACCTACATTTGTCCTGCCGGAAGACGGATTTTAGAAAGCATCAGGTTAATAAAGGCGGTTATAAAATGACAGCCGAAAATTCCAATAATTTAAAAGTTACAAGTTCTCCTCACCTGCGTTCGCCTGAGACAACCTCAAAAATCATGTGGACGGTCACTTTGTGTTTGCTTCCCTCAGGATTGGTAAGCGTTAATGTTTTCGGCATTCACGCGTTATGGGTTATGCTTACGGCGATTGCAAGTGCTGCTTTAACTGAATGGTCATGCTGCATAATTGCGAAAAAAGAGCCTACCTTGCGTGACGGCAGTGCGGTTTTGACCGGGCTGCTGCTTGCTTATAATCTGCCTCCGGAGGCGCCGTTGTGGATGGTATGTATCGGGTCTTTTGTGGCGATAGTATTTGGAAAACTGGTTTTCGGGGGGCTTGGCTTTAATATTTTTAATCCGGCTTTGATCGGCAGGGTGTTTCTCATGGCCAGTTTTCCGGGGCTTATGACCAAATGGCAGGTGCCCTCAGGTATTGACGCGGTCAGTGCCCCTACACCTCTTGCGGTGCTTAAAGATCAGTTCGCGGGTACTAATGTCTTTTCAAGCGCTGATATAATTACTTATTCAACACGTGATCTACTCTTTGGTATCAGGGGTGGATGTATCGGCGAGGCCTGTATTCTGGCATTGCTCGCAGGAGCGGCGTTCCTGCTTTATAAGAAATATATTTCCTGGCATACCCCGGTTGGGTTTGTCGGGACAGCGGCATTGCTTACCTGGGTATTTGGCGGTAAAACATTGTTTTCCGGAGATATAATAGTGCCTGTTTTATCAGGCGGCCTGATCCTGGGCGCTTTTTACATGGCGACTGATTATGTAACAGGGCCCATTACAAAAAAAGGCCAGCTGATCTTTGGAATCGGCTGCGGGATAATTACAGCAGTAATACGTTTATGGGGAGGATACCCTGAAGGAGTTTCTTATTCAATTTTACTTATGAATGCAGCAACCCCTTTGATCGATAGATTTGTTAAGCCGAGGAGATTTGGAGAGAAAAAATGAAAGGTATTATTCTGGCGGTTCTTAGTTTATCCGGCTTAAGTTTCGCGTTTGGTTTGCTGCTTGCCTGGGTTTCAAAAAAATTTCATGTAGAAGTTGATTCCAGGGTTGCCATGATCAGCGATTTTCTACCGGGAGTTAATTGCGGTGCCTGCGGCATGGCCGGTTGTTCAAGTCTGGCGGAAGCCCTGGTTGCAAAAAAAGCGGATTTGAACAGCTGCACCGTATGCGGCGCGGAAAATAAGAAAAAAATAGCCGAAATTCTGGGGCTATCGGCTGAAGGCCTTCAGGTGAATAAAGCGTCTGTGGCGGTTGCGGCTTGCGGCGGAGGCAAACGCGCTAAAGATAAATTTGAATACCGGGGGCTGCCTGATTGCCGCGTCGCGCATAACAGTATGGCAGGCCATAAACAATGCCTGTATGCCTGCTTGGGGCTCGGCTCATGCGTTGAGGCCTGCGCGTTCGGCGCTATTGTGATGGGAGAGGATGGTATCCCGGTAATCAAGCCTGAACTTTGCGTCGGATGCGGCAAATGTGTTGAGGCCTGCCCAAGAGATATAATTTATATGCTGGACAGAAAAAAGAAAGTATATATAAAATGCCGCTCCCATGATAAGGGGCCTCAGGTTATGAAGAGCTGTAAAGCCGGCTGTATAGGCTGCATGAAATGCGTTAATATATGTCCGGTAAAAGCAATTAGTATGGATAACAACCTGGCTGTGATCGATCATGCTAAATGTATAAACTGTAATAAATGTGTTGAGGTTTGTCCAACAAAAGCTATTTCTGTTATATGAAAAAACATAGCACTTCGGGTATACCGCGAAAAAAAGACCAGATTATAAACAGAATTCCTTTCCGGTCCGGCCTGTCCTTGATTTTAGACCACGATGAAATAATCCAGGTTGAGAAGACTAATAAAAAACATATATTCGGAATCGCTGTCGATGTGGGCACTACGTCCGTGGGGTTGAGTTTGTGTAATCTGGAAAGTTTTCAGGAACTTGCCGGCGCGACAAGAAAAAATGAGCAGGCAGAGTTTGGGCTGGATCTGGCGAGCAGATACAAATTTGCCGCCGGAAGCGAAAAAAACTATAAACTGCTGAACCGAAAATTAATCGAAGCGATAAATAATGCCCTGGGGGAGTGTATCCGCAAATCAGGCGTGAACCCGAATAGAATATTCGCGGCAATGATGGTCGGCGCGCCCTTAATTCATCATATCCTGTTTTCCTTACCGCTTGAAAACCTGCAAAATATCAGGAAGAAAGAGTACTATCTCAGGCTGCATCAGATAAAAGCAGGCAAGCTGGGCCTGAGAATTAATAAGGCCGCCAATGTCAGGTTCCTGCCGGAAGTTGATGAGGAGATCGGCAGCGATACCCTGGCTGCGATATTGAGCCTGGGGCTGTATGGGGCAAATAAAAAAAGCTTGTGTGTTGATCTCGGTATGGACGCGAAGATCATTCTCGGCTCGAAAAAAGAAACGGTTGTTGCCAGTGTCCGGACCAGTTCTGTTTTCGAAGGCCATCTGCTTAAATGCGGTATGGTTGCCCAGTCCGGGGCAATTGAGTGGTTCAGGATTGTTAAGGGTAAGATCAAGTTTTTAACCAAAGGCCATATCAGGCCGCGCGGTATATGCGGAAGCGGAATTATTGATATTGTAAGCGAATTATTAAAGGAAAAACTTATTGGGGGCAGCGGCCGGATGAAAGGGGGGACTTTTGTTGTTTATGAAGATAAAAAAAGAAGGATTGAATTAACCCAATTTGATCTGGACAAGATTCTCAGGAGTAAAGCGGCTGTATCCGCGGGTATACAGATACTGCTGAGAAGAAAAAAAACAGCAAACGCGCGTATCAATAAGGTATTCCTGACCGGTAATTTGGGGGATTATTTAAACGCGGATAATGCCGTGAGAATCGGGCTTATTGAGGAACAGTTCAAAAATAAAATCAGTTTTCAAAACAATGCCGCGCTTGAAGGAGCTAAACTTGCGTTGCTTAGGAAAAGTCAATTTAAAAAAATGAACGGGCTATCACAGGAAGTTAGGCATTTTTCTTTAAAAAGGGACAAAGAGTTTAAGAAAGCCTACAAAAAGGCGCTAAAATTCCCCGGGTAAAAGCGGATGAAAAAAAAGCAAGTGACAGTAGCTATGAGCGGGGGAGTTGATTCCTCTTTATGCGCGTACATATTGAAGAAAAAAGGCTATGACGCGCGGGGCCTGACCATGTATCTATGTCCGGGAACCGGCCATGTTCAAAGAGCCAAAAAAGCAGCGGATATCCTGAATATCCCTCACCGTGTAATTGATATGAGAGAACAGTTCAAAAATAGGGTAATAAATTATTTCTGCTGTGAATACATGGCCGGGCGCACGCCAAACCCGTGCCTGTCCTGCAACAGGTTTATCAAGTTTGGGCTGCTTATGGACAATATTCGGCCTCAAGGCGGTTATTTTGCTACCGGGCATTACGCGAAAATCGTACATGACAAGATTAATAACATGTATAAATTACAGCGGGGACGTGACCTTAAAAAGGAACAGTCCTATGTGCTTTATATGCTTAACCAAAAACAGCTGGCGCGTATCCTGCTTCCCCTTGGAAATATGACAAAAGATCAAATAAGGAAAAAAGCAAAGCAATTGAAACTGCCCTTAGATGAGGGTGATGAAAGCCAGGATATTTGTTTTATAAAGAACGAGAGTTATATTGATTTTATCCGCGCTCAGGTAAAGGGTTTTAAACCTGAGCAAGGCAGGATAGTAAGGTCAAACGGCCAGGTAATGGGCGAGCATAAGGGCAGGATATTTTATACTGTAGGACAGAGAAAAGGACTGGGTATAGCTTATAAAGCGCCTCTTTTTGTTTTAGGCTTTAATGAAAAAGACAATACGGTTATTGTCGGAGAAGAAAACGAATTATACGCGCGTACCTTTGAAATAAAAGATGTGTTTTTCACTCATCCAGGCTATAATAAGAGCAGTTTTAATGCAGCTGTAAAGATCCGTTATCATCATAATCCTTCCATGGCCAGGGTCACTGCCCTGACAAATGGGCGCTTTCAGGTAAAATTTATGCAGCCGCAAAAGGCGATCACTCCGGGGCAGGGTGCTGTATTTTTTAAAAGGAATACTGTTCTGGGCGGGGGAATAATAACAGAAGTTTGTAAATAAGGGATGCTTTACTTTATATGTTCGCTACGGCACTTAATATTGTTTTTTCTTTTCCGTTTCTTTCTTTTCTCCCTGGAGTATGATCACGTCTTTTGGCAAAGGCTTGGCGTTTTTTTTCGGCTGCCAGTAAAAAAGGTCGAATTTTTTCTTTTCCGGATCCCACTTGATCTTAAAGTAGCCGCCGTTGGGCAAGGGGCATTCATAACCGTATTCAGTGCAGATGATCATAAATACGGCGATTGCGATCAATAACAAAGCCATGAAAAATTTAAAGAATCCTAAATTCATTTTTTCCCTTTCAGGATAAATTCGCACTTATAACTAAACTTACATATAAGTCTTTTGTGAGTTTGTCCATCTCGTCGGCTTTGCCTCGCTCGATGTAAATTCGCACTTATAACTTATGCTTCCTTATGGTCGCATAAGTTATGTGCTCATTTATGGTACCGAAGGTGGGATTTGAACCCACAAGGGCTTACGCCCATCGGTTTTTGAGACCGACGTGTATACCATTCCACCACTTCGGCATCGACTAATCTAAAATCTATCTCTGAATAGGAGAATTTTTCCAGTTAAAATGCT
>DAOVNL010000010.1 GCA_030630245.1 Candidatus Omnitrophota bacterium
TGGCAGGAATATAGATCACAAAAGAAAATACCGGGGGATAATGTATATTGATATAGTTTATATAATACTGGGAATTATGCTTTTAATGCTCGGGCGAAAGCTTTTTTGGCTGTTTTCAGGCGCGATAGCTTTTATTTTCGGTGTTGAATTTATCCCGTTGTTTTTACGCGGGCAATCCCAGCACGTGATCTGGATCATCGCGCTTGTATTGTCGATAATCGCGATTATTCTTGCTTTTGTAATGCGGAAGATCGGATTGGGAGTTGCCGGATTTATGGCTGGCGGCTATGTGGCGATGAGCATTGTCAATGAATTGGGATTTAATATCCCCTGGCTGCCATGGATTTTATTTGCAGCAGGAGGAATCATCGGCGTAGCGCTCACGCTTATATTGTTTGATTGGGCGCTGATCTTTCTTTCGTCATTAAGCGGGGCTTTTCTTATTGTGCAGGTTACCGGATTCAGTTTGCATTTAACTAAAATACTGTTTGTTTTTCTGGTTGCCATGGGAATTGCGGCGCAGGCTGCTATTACAAAATCAAATTGATCGAACAAAAATCTCAGGGTATTTTTTGAGGTAAACCGGCAGGGCATTTTTTGATTGCCTGTTAAAATAAGCGTTGCTATAATAATTAATGGCAAAATGTTCCTGTAAAAGATGAAAACATGATAAATATAGATGCCCTCAAGGCAATATTCCATAAATCCTTAAAGCTTACTCATAATGAATCCTGTCTTATTGTTACCGATACCGTAAAGGAAAATATCGGCAGGAACTTTTATGATTTCGCAAAGCAGATTACCCCGCGCGTGAAAATAATGGTCATGGAACCTGGGCTTGAACATGCGCAGGAGCCGCCTGATGAAGTTGCCGGAGAAATGCTGCTTTTCGATGTTCAGTTTTTAATTACGGACAAATCTCTTTCTCATACCAAAGCAAGAAGAAAAGCAACAGAGAAGGGCTCAAGGATAGCTTCCATGCCCACCGTGACTGAGGATATAATCAATAGATGCTGTTTGATAGATTATGATCTGCTCAGGCAGCAGTCGCGAGAACTTCACGCGGTTTTATCTCAGAGCTCCGGTGTGAGAGTAACTACTGATCTGGGAACGGATATTATTTTTAAAATCGGCAAAAACAGGTGGTTTGGCGAAAACGGAGGTACATTTGATTACCCGGGGGCATTCGGTAATCTGCCTGAAGGAGAGGTTTCCTTTACGCCGCTTGAGGCGCAGGGAACCTATTTGGTCGATGCTTCGTTTCCCGAGCTTGGTATCCTTAAATCACCGCTGAGTTTTAAAGTTAAAGATTCTTTTGTCTATGAGATAGAAGGCAAGCAGGCTGATCTGGTAAGAAGGCGCCTGGATGAGGCTGGAGAGAAGGCATACAGAGTCGCGGAGCTGGGAATAGGGCTTAATCCCAAAGCAAAGATTACAGGCTATGTGCTTGAGGATGAAAAAATGCTTGGTACAGTACATATCGCGCTGGGCAATAACCTTTCCTATGGGGGAGACAATGATGTGCCTTTACATCTTGACGGGGTAATACTTAAACCGGATATTTATGTTGATGGGAAAAAAATAATGAGTAAGGGGAAGTTTGCCGAATTGCAAACTTAAAGTGTGGATAAGATAAAAATAAAATGGGGAAAAGATGTTATCGTAATGGCACTGGCTATAGGGTTGCTTTTAGGAGCTGTGCTGGGTTTTTCAGCAATATAAAAAAAAGCTGATCTGCGGGATACCAAAAAGACTGAGCAGAAAAGCTGCGTTATAAGAGCAGGTTGTTATGGGCAATAGCGGAAAAAGGCGCCGCGCGTTTATCGTGTTTATAGCCGCGGTTATTTTGCTGTTTAATCAGAGCCGTGTTCAGGCGGGCGTGCTTGAAGATAAGGTTTTCGGGCATAGTTTTGAATATCCTTTTGACTGGAAAGCCAGGGCTTTCCCTGATTCAAAAAATCTTATCAAGGGTGAGATAAACAAAGATAATGATACCGGCGCACAGATAAGAATATACCAAAATGCGGGTAATTTTCGCAAATTCGTTGACTGGTATGTGGACGATTTTGTGCAGCAGATGCAGAAACACTGGGGCGGGAAAATGGTGATCAGTGATAAGAAATTTACTTCGGTTGCCGGCTATGAGTGTTTTGTTATAAGTTTTGATTTTACCAGAAGGGACAATAAGCGCTGGTTTTTTAAACAGTATCTCTGGCCTAATGGCTCAGAGGTGCTCATATTGCAGTCGGGCACACTGTTTGAACTGCGTACCTTAAATGAACCGTCTATTGATTGGATCGCTAAATCGCTTAAGTTCATTAAATAGAAGGGGATATATGTTTGCAAAGATATTGGGATGGGCCTGGATAATTCTGGGAGTGGTTTTTCTGATGAAGCCCCAGATGCTGCGAAACCGCCTTCAGAAAAAGGGCATAAAAAAAATAAGAAAATACCTGTTTGCTGCAGCCCTGGCACTTTCATCAATGATCTTGTCGGTAGCCTGGAACTCAGAAGGGATACTGGCGAAAATCGTATTTATTTTCGGGCTTGTGGGAATTTTTAAATCAATGTTCTTTTTAAAGGAAAAAACATCGGAAAAGCTTGTTGAATGGTTATCAAAACAACAGCTTAAGTTTTTTACTGTATGGGCCGTCGCGCAGATATGTTTCGGCGTAATGTTGCTTTTGTTGCGTTAACTTATGAAAGGAGAAGAGATAATGCGTAAATTCTTATTGGTGTTATCAATTGTTGCTTTGGCATTGTGTGTTTTTTACTCGGAGGCTTTGGCAAAGGGAAAGGGAAGCGAAAAAGCGCGTAAGGCGCAAAGGGTCGACAGGAATAAAGACGGGATCTTAGATACTCAGAAGCAGCGCCAGGCTAAACAAAAACTTGAGCGCAAACAAAAAAAGGCAAACAATTGGTGGAGAAAAAGAGCGGCCTGGAAAGAAATGACCAGACAAAGAATCGATATGAACGGTGACGGGGTTATTTCTCCCAAGGAAAGGCGTTTGTCCTGGAGGCATGCCAGATCAAGAGTTAATACAAAGCTGGAGAAGCAATATGATGCTAATAATGACGGCTGGCTTGATCCGGATGAAACAAAAAGTTTATTGCAGGCACGCAGGGAATTATTGAAAACGAAGGGAAAAGCAAAGGTGGATTCTCAAGTAGAGGCTGGATATGATAGGGATGAAAATGGTATTATTGATGCCCGGGAAGCCGCAGCGATGATGGAGGATATTTAATAAATCAATTATATTTACAGAAGAAAAATATTAAATGACAAAATATAAAATCAAAAATAAGGAAGGATGATGAAGGCATCATTTTTTTAGATAAAGTGAGAAAATAAAAACCGCTTGTGCATCATTTAACAAACTGGGTGAACTGGCAAAAGGGATAAGCACGGGCCTTTGCTGCTATGAGATTGCCGCGGAGTGCGCGGCAGAAACATCTACCGGCCCAGGTACATTTAAAGAGAAGCTGTTTGACTGTATATTTTCGCTGAATAAAGAAACTGTAGATAAGAAGCAGAGGATTGAATAAGTGAAAGGGTACTATTTTATAACAGATGAAAAACTCAGCTTTAAGGGAAATATCAGTTCTGTATATGCTGCAATTGATGCGGGTGTTCAGGTAATTCAGTATAGAAGCAAGGATATTTCTATGCAGCAGATGATTAATGAGGCGGCAAAGTTAAGGAGCATAACGTCAAAGGCGATATTCCTGATAAACGATTATATTGATGTGGCTTTGGCTGTTGATGCAGACGGAGTGCATTTGGGGCAAAATGATATCAGCTGTAAAGAGGCCAGAAAAAGACTCGGCTCTTATAAAAAAATAGGAATAAGCGTTAGTTCGCTTGAGCAGGCAAAACTTGCGCAAGAGCAGGGAGCAGATTATTTAGGCGTGGGGCCTGTGTTCTGCACAACGACCAAAAGTGATGCCGGGGCGCCTTTAGGTATTGAGCTCATTAGAAAAATTAAAGCAGAAGTGTCATTGCCGGTTGTAGCTATCGGCGGAATAACTCTTGATAATGCACCTCGGGTAATTGCCGCAGGCGCCGATGCCCTGTGCGCAATATCAGCTGTGGCATCAAAAGCCGATGTAAAAGAGGAAATTTTGAAATTTCAAAAACTATTCGTTAAAGTATGAAAAGATTATTAAATACCAGTCTTAAAAAAATCGATTTCGCGGTTGTGGATTTGGAAACTACGGGATTTTCAAGCGACAGAGATTGTGTGGTTGAAGTCGCTGCGGTCAAGGTGAAAAACGGCAGGATAAAAGACAGGTTCCAATCCTTAATATATACTGATTATATTCCCTATTATGCGACGCGGGTGCATGGCATTGATATAGACATGGTCTATGATGCCCCAACACTAAATACAGTCCGGAATAATTTCCGCGAATTTACTCAAGGATGTATATTTGTAGGCCATAATATCAAGTCTTTTGATATGCCGTTTTTGGTGAATGCCTTTGATGTTGAGGAAGGGATATGCTGTGTGGACACCCTGAAAATCTCAAGATACCTGTTTTCCCGTGAGCGTACGCATAAATTAGAAGCTGTTGCCCGGCGCTTAGGTATAAGCAGCAGAAAATATCACCGGGCTTTAGACGATGCTATAGTAACAGCTAAGATCTTTCTGGAATTTTTGAGTCTTGAGAAAAAAAGGTTCAGAATTTTAAAAGATATTGTTGCTTGAAACAGCATTCTTAATTATAATAATATTGCTGAGGGAGGATTGAAGATGAGAATATTGTTTGTTGTGTTCTTGCTTGCGTGTACCTTTTTAAATCCTGTTTTTTTATTTGCTGTGCAAAAATACGGGTCAGCGGGCAATGAAAGAAAAATATCCAAAGAAGAAGAAATTTCCCGCCAGGAAGCAGTTGCTGTAAATAAAGAGCTGGATGCCGAGCTGCAAAAGTCAAATGCTGAAATTGAGCAGATGAGGCTAAAAGCCCAAGAGCAAACGCTAAAGGATATTAAGCAGGCAGAAAAAGACCTGGAAATGTCTACTCAGGAATTCCAAAAAGAGAAGTTTCCTGAGGAAATTAAGGAGAAAAAATCTCCGGAGGATCAATGAAGAGAATATTAACAGTTTTTGCCTTAATATTTTTTGCTTTAATTAACAATGCGGCATTTTCACTTGAAGTTCCCGGGGAAAATCCTCAGGATAAACAGTTCGGCCGGGAAGAGCAGTTTGCCAGGGAAGAGGCTGTAAGAGAACAGGGAAAAGCGGCGCTTGAAGTTGAAAAGGCAAATGCTGAGCTTGAAGAATTAAGATTAGAAGCAGAAGGGGTTGCGGCTGAGGATACAGCGCGTGCGCAGAAAGAGACCGATTTAATGTACCGGGAACTGGTCCGGGAATTATCAATACTATATAAAGAAGCTGAAAAAGAAGCTGAAGCAAGAAGAAAAGAGCTGGAAAAAGAAGAAGCAAGAGTTCTTAAGGAAGCTCTTGAGGCCTTTGAACAAACCACACAAGAGCTTGATAAGGATTTGCAAAGGATAAAATTAAGGGCTCCGAGGCCTTAACCCTCTTTATTCCCGCGGATTAAAATGGATAGTAAGACAAGAAAGCAAGAATACAGAAGAAAAGAAAAAAAAGAAATGGTGATTTTTGTAATAATATTAATCATCATTTTTCTTGCCGCGATATTCCTGGATAAAAAATTCAAACGCAAGATCTCAAGGCGTGTATTTGAGGGGGAGGTTCAGACGTATGACGGCTCTCTGCAAAGAAATATTACGAATCCGTTGGGTCTTGAATAATACAATGCTTAATTTTTAGGCATTTTTTTCCTTGACAATTTTTTGTGGAAATGATAATTTTATTATTGTTAGATTGCAATACGTTGATGTGTTGTAAAATGAAAGATAAAGGCGTTTTTTGATTTTTAAAGACAGAAAATGCCTTTTTTTGTTTTATAGTGCTTATTTGATCAACTACCCCGCAGCAAGCTGCGGGGAATTAAACTCGAGACCGAGACCCTTCGACTTCCTTCGGTCGCTCAGGGTTAATTCGACTACAGAGCTTTTCTCAAGCACGCTGATGAAAGCTCTAAGTCTCATTAAAATTATGGGTGAAAGAAATGAAAATTATAGCAAAAGAACATATTGCCGAGGATCTTACTAAGTTTGTTATTGAATCAGAACTTATCGCGGAAAAAGCATTGCCGGGACAGTTTATCATTCTTATGGTTTGTAAGGAAGGGGAACGTATCCCGCTGACTATTGTAGATACTGATGAGAAGAAAAAGACGATCACTATTATTTTTCAGGAAGTAGGATATACCACGAAATTATTAGGGAGATTGGAGTCAGGGGATTTATTGTATTCTCTGGTAGGACCTTTAGGTAAAGCTACGCCGGTTAGAAATTATGGTAAAGTCATTGTTGTAGGAGGAGGAGTAGGTATTGCTGAACTTTTGCCTGTTGCGCGTGCTTTTAAAGATGCCGGGTGTGCAATTACCTCGATTTTAGGTGGCCGCACCGCTGAACTGGTAATTTTGCCCGAACAAGTAAAAGAATATTCAGAGGATATGTATATTACTACTGATGACGGCTCCCTGGGCGAAAAGGGCATGGTAACCGATCCGTTGAAACGGTTAATAGAAAAGGATCAAAATTACGGATTGGTATTCTGTGTGGGTCCTCTACCTATGATGAGGGCAGTATCTGATCTAACCCGGGCGTTTAATATTAAGACTTTAGTATGTCTTAATTCCATAATGATTGATGGTACAGGAATGTGTGGCGGGTGTCGTGTTACAATCAATGGTGAAACTAAATTTACATGTGTTGACGGGCCTGACTTTGATGGACATGAGGTTGATTTCAATGAACTCATGACCAGGCAAAAGAGATTTATTTCGCACGAGAAACACGCTATGTGCAAGCTTGATGAGAAAATAAAAAAGTAATACCATAATGATAGTAATCAGCTATTATTAGATAGAACTTTTCTCCTTGTTGATGAAAGAAACGGAGCAGTAATGGCAAAGGTGAACCAGAAACAAGTACCCATGCGGGAGCAATCTTATGCAGAAAGAATTAAGAATTTTAAAGAAGTTCCCTGCGGTTATTCCGAAGAAGAAGCAGTTCTTGAGGCTAAAAGATGTTTGCAATGTAAAAATCCTTTATGCGCGCAAGGTTGTCCGGTAGGAATTGATATCCCGGGATTTATAGATCTTATTGCCAAGGAGGATTTTCGTGGTTCTATACGAAAAATGAAAGAAAAAAATTCCCTTCCGGCTATATGCGGCCGAGTATGCCCTCAAGAGGATCAATGTCAGAAAGTGTGCGTGTTAGCAAAAAGGAAAGAACCCATAGCCATCGGAAGATTAGAAAGATTTATTGCTGATTGGGAAGCAAGGCAAGGCGATATAGAAATACCTTCTAAAAAACCTCCTACGGGTAAAAAAATAGCATGTGTAGGCAGCGGACCCGCGGGGCTTACTGTTGCCGGTGAATCGGCGAAACTCGGACACAACGTAACCATATTAGAGGCATTACATGAACTTGGCGGCGTGCTTACCTATGGTATTCCTGAGTTCAGGCTGCCAAATAGCATAGTGCAAAGAGAGGTAGAATATATTTCCTCCCTGGGAGTAAAAATTATGACCTCTTTTGTTGTGAGTAAATTAAAGACTGTTGATGAACTTTTAGAAGAATTTGATGCGGTATTTATTGCGACAGGTGCCGGGCTTCCCTGGTTTATGTCTATTCCGGGTGAAAACTACAATGGCGTATATTCAGCAAATGAGTATCTTACCAGGACAAATCTGATGAGAGCATATCAATTTCCTAAATATGATACCCCGATTATTAAAGGAAAACAGGCCGCGGTAATCGGTGGGGGTAATGTAGCTATGGATTCTGTAAGAACCGCGCTTCGCCTTGGAGCAGAAAAGACGATGATTATATACAGAAGGTCAAAAACGGAGATGCCGGCAAGATTAGAGGAAATTCATCATGCCGAAGAAGAAGGGGTTATATTTGAATTTTTGACTTTGCCTGTTGCCTATCACCCTGATGAGAAGGGGTGGTTAAAAGAGATGGAATGCATACGTATGGAATTAGGAGAACCGGATGCTTCCGGGCGAAGAAGACCGATTCCGATAGAAGGGTCAAACTTTAGAATTCCTGTGGATGTAGTTGTTGTTGCCATAGGTAATAGTCCAAATCCCTTGCTTCCTTCTTTAACACCAGATTTAAAACTAGGCAAAAAGGGCAATATAGTAATTGATCAGAATTCCGGCAAAACCAGTAAAAAAGGAGTCTTCGCCGGAGGAGATATTGCGACTGGCGCTGCTACAGTAATTTCAGCGATGGGAGCGGGAAAGATCGCTGCTTGGGCAATTGATGAGTACTTAAAAACCGGAGAATGGTAATGCATAAAAGTCTTTATACGGTAAAAATTAAATATTCTGAAATTATCGGCCTGGGTTGTGAGTATTAAAATAAGGAATAAAACCTATTCCGGGAGAGGGAAAAGATGTCAAAAGAACTGATTAAAAAGGCAAGCAAAAGATTTGAGACGATAATAAAAGAACAGCTTCAGCGAGTAGAAGAGATGAAAAAGCCGGTTTCGATGCCGGACTATGCAACTTTATCCCCGATTATTATCGGAATTTGCTGGGGGGATGGAATCGGGGAAATAATATCAAAACATGCTCAGAAGGTTTTAGAATATGTTCTAAAAGATGAAGCAGCTAAAGGAAAGATTACATTTAAAGATATAAAGGGATTGACCATTGAAAACAGGGCAAAGCATAAAAAGGCAATTCCGGATGATGTATTAACCGAAATAAAATCATGCCATGTTATTCTAAAAGGCCCGACAACGACTCCGCAGGCTGGTGATAAATGGCCGAATATTGAAAGTGCCAATGTGGCCATGCGCAGGTATTTGGATTTATTCGCAAACGTGCGTCCGGTCAGGATTCCTCATAAGGGTATTAACTGGTGTTTTTTTCGCGAGAATACTGAAGGTGCTTATGTGCTGGGTTCAAAAGGATTTGATGTCTCTGATGATTTGAGTATAGATTTTAAGGTTATTACTGAGCAGGGAGCAGAGCGGATTATCCGTATGGCTTTTGAATACGCGAAAAAGAATAATATTGATAAAGTTACAGTGGTGACCAAATCAAATGTGGTGAAAACTACGGACGGCCGTTTTTCCCGTGTCGCCTTTCGTATTGCCAAGGAATATCCCGGGATCAAACTGGATGAGTGGTATATTGATATAATGACCGCGAAGTTGATTGACCCGGCGAGGCGTAAGGATTTTAAGGTAATGGTACTCCCTAATCTTTATGGCGATATTTTAACGGACGAAGCTGCGCAAATGCAGGGCGGTGTAGGCACAGCCGGTAGCGCGAATATCGGGCAAAAATGGTCTATGTTTGAGGCGATACATGGAAGCGCGCCGCGCATGGTTAAGGAAGGCCGGGCAAAATATGCTGATCCTTGTTCAATGATTCGCGCAAGCGCTATGCTGCTTAGACATATTGGATTTAATAAAAAAGCCCAAAAAATAGAGATGGCATTAGATGTCTGCGGCCAGTTTGAGAAGAAAATGGCAATTACAGGAAGAGATACCGGAGTGACCGGAGAAGAATATACTGCATATTTATTGTCATGGGTGGATAATCCAGGACTAAAAGCCCGCTGGGAACAAGGAATTAAGGCGGCAAGCGGGGCCTAAATATTTTTTCTTGACAAATTTTCAAGTAAATGATAATTTTATTAATGCAATACAATGGTGTATTGTAAAGTGAATTCTGAACAAAGACGTTCTCCTCATGGAAGGGGAATGTCTTTGTTTTTTTTATATGTAGATGTTTAAACATTAGGCAAATAATGCCTAAAAAAAGAAAGGGAGGGTAAAAGGTATGATTCAATGGCCGAAAACAAATGATGCGCTGGGCACAGTAAATCGCGGAAATCCCTGTGAATCGGGCTTATGCACATTATGCCGGGCTGATTGTAAAGGCAAATGTGAAACCTGGATGTCCAGTTTAAAGGGCAGAAAAATGCTCTATCCGCGTGATTTTGGTTCTATTACTGCGGGAAGTGCCAATACTACAGCTATAGGAGTTAACTATAATTCGCTGCGCATAGACGGATATGTGTACGGATCTAACGGTGTGCCGAATGGACTTTCCCATTCAGAAGATGACTGTATCTTTCCGAACGTAAAGATAGAAGGTGAATTTGGCACTAAGATCAAAACAAAATTCAGAGTACCCATAATGACCGGAGCATTAGGCTCAACTTTTATTGCGGCTAAATACTGGGAATCTTTTGCTGTTGGAGCAGCTCTTGTGGGTTATCCGATTGTTGTCGGTGAAAACGTTGTCGGTATTGATAAACAGGCAGTTATCAAAAACGGTAAGATCTTCAAAGCGCCGGAATTAGACAGAAGAATCGATACATTTTTGCGCTATTATGACGGTTATGGTGCAATTATTGTTCAGATGAACGTTGAAGATACTCGCAATGGTGTAGCAGAATATATTATCGGCAAGTACGGCGACAAAGTAATTCTGGAGCTTAAGTGGGGCCAGGGAGCAAAGGTTATCGGCGGAGAGATACAGGTAACCAATCTCGAGTACGCTTTGTTCTTAAAAAAAAGAGGGTATGTTGTTGACCCTGACCCGGAATGTCCTGAGGTACAGCAGGCTTTCAAACATGGATCCATTAAATCTATTGCCCGTCACAGCAGATTAGGTTATACCGGCCTTTCTCATCGTGATGAAGTTAAAGCCAATTTCATGAAAGCAGTTAAGCATCTCAGAAAACTTGGTTACAAGAGAATCTCTCTTAAAACCGGTTCTTATGGTATGGAAACACTTGCTATGAGCATCAAGTACGCATCTGAGGCAAGTCTTGAACTGCTTACTATTGACGGTTCAGGCGGCGGTACCGGAATGAGCCCATGGAATATGATGGAAAGCTGGGGTGTACCTTCAGTAATTCTGCATGCTAAGGCTTATGAGTACGCAAA
>DAOVNL010000098.1 GCA_030630245.1 Candidatus Omnitrophota bacterium
AAAACGGCACAGGACGCAGAGCAAAAATCAAAGGTTATGAGGCCGGGGGAAAAACAGGTACGGCGCAAAAAATCGATTCTTCCGGGCGCTATTCGCATGAGAAGTATGTTGCCTCATTTATCGGATTTACCCCGGTTGTTGATCCGCAGTTTGTTATTGCCGTAATTTTTGACGAACCGCGCCCTTTTTACTACGGGGGGCTGGTAAGTGCTCCTGTATTTAAGGAAATAGCCGAAAAAATACTCAAATATATGAATGTGCCTGAAACAAAAAGCATAAAATAGTTATGAATTACGAATTATGAGTTACGAGTGAAAAACAGAAAAAATAAATCAACCGCTTTTATTTGTTACAGATAAATAAGAACCAGGTAAATATTTTTGACGATACTTTTTTTGGGTTAAAGGGGATTATGGGATGAGGGCAAAAGAGTTTCAAGCTGTGCTTGCTGAGTTTGATACATCTGCTGATTTTGAGGATTTTAAAATCAGGGGATTAAGTATTGACTCGCGAAAGGTTGGGCGCGATTTCTGTTTTATCGCCATCAAAGGAACTGATACTGACGGGCATGATTTTATTAAAGATGCCGCGGATAAAGGCGCGCGCTTGATTGTTTACGATAAAAAGCGAAAAGATTATGTTAAAAACATTGCTTTTAAGCTAAATGTATTATGCGTTGGCGTAAACAATACAAGAGCAGCGGCCGCAAGTTTGGCGGCAGAGTTCTTTAACCAGCCGAACAAAAAATTAAAAATTACCGGGGTTACAGGAACTAACGGCAAAACCACTGTTTCTTTTCTGCTTGAGCATATTTTTAACAGTAATGAGCGTAAGAGCGGGCTTATCGGCACAGTTCATTATAAGATCGCCGATCATATGTTTACTGCGAAGAATACAACACCTGACGCGGTCACTATATGGAATTTGCTTTATAATATGGTTGAACATGGCCTTGTTCATTGTGTTATGGAGGTGTCTTCTCATGCGCTTGATCAATTAAGGACAGAGGGGATTGATTTTGCGCACGCGGTTTTTACAAATATTACTCATGACCATCTTGATTATCATCAGGATTTGGAGAATTACTTTGCTGCTAAAGCCAAATTATTCCAGGGGCTCATGAGCCGCAGATATGCCGTAATTAACGCCGATGATCCTTACGGAGGACGGTTGAAACAAATGACTAAGGCAAATCTCATGGATTATGCCATAGAGAATGAAGAAGCAAAGATCAGAGCGGAAAATATAAAATTGGGAATTAACGGCACTGAGTTTACCCTGATTGCTCCTGTAGGGTCGATAAAAATAAAAACCAGTATTCTTGGCCGTTATAACGTATATAATATACTTGCTGCTGCCGCTGTTGCTGTGATAGAGGGGCTAAGCCTAAAATCCATAGCCGCTGCTATTGAAACATTTGTTTGTCCGCCGGGCCGTTTAGAGCAATTGAAAATCGATCAGCCGTTCAAGGTATTTGTGGATTATGCCCATACGGATGATGCCCTCAAGAATGTGCTCCAGGCTATGCGGGAATTAAAACCCGGCAGGATTATTACGGTTTTTGGCTGCGGCGGAAACAGGGACAAGAAAAAGCGGCCTCTTATGGGTACAATAGCCTCAGAACTTTCAGATTTTTTGGTGATTACCAATGATAATCCCCGTAAAGAGGACCCGGAGATTATTATTGATAATATAGTTGCCGGTTTCCCCGTAGGGTTTACGGATTATGAGCGAATAACAGACAGGGAAAAGGCAATTGAAAGGGCCCTGAATTTAGCCGCAAAAGGGGATTTTGTCCTCATTACCGGAAAAGGGCACGAGACAAACCAGACCTTTAAAGACAAGACAATCGAATTTAATGATAAGAAAATAGCGCTGCAAATAATTAAAAACAGGGATTAGCGTATAGGTGGTTGATATTATTTTTTTATGTAACTTATAGTAACTGATAGTAACTGATAGTAACGATTTGTAACCGATAGTAACCAATATATAAAATCATGTTTACAATCGATGAAATTCTTAAAGCGACAAACGGCAGACAGTTATTAGGCTCTCAGGATCTGCGTTTTAGCGGTATATCTACCGATTCACGCGCGGTTAAAAAAGCAGAGCTTTTTATTGCCATAAAAGGAACAAAATTTGACGGGCATGATTTTCTGGATTCTGCAAGAGAGAACCTGGCGCAAGCGCTGCTTTTAAATGAAGAGTGGGTGCAGGCTAACGGGGATTTGCTGCAGCGCTTAGGTTTACCTGTGATTGCCGTAGAAAATACGGTTAGCGCATTGGGTAATATCGCCGGATTCCATCGCCGGAAATTTAATATCCCTGTTGTCGCTGTGACCGGTTCAAACGGTAAAACAAGTACCAAAGAGATGATCGCCTCTGTCCTGGAAGCGCGTTTTAAAGTGCTCAAAAGTAAAGGTTCTTTTAATAATGATATCGGAGTGCCGCTTAGCCTGCTGCGGCTGGATTCAAGCCATGAGATTGCTGTATTGGAAATGGGCATGAACCATAAAGGAGAGATCCGAACTCTGTGCGCTATTGCCCGCCCCTGTATAGCTGTGATCACGAACGTCGCGTCCGCGCATGTGGAATTTTTTTCTGGGCTTGAAGATGTGGCAAAAGCAAAATGTGAAATGCTGGAAGAACTTGAAAATAATTCCGCGGCTGTTATTAATGCCGATTGCGGTGTTTTGTACTCATTAGCAAAAGACTACGGGGTAAATCTTATAAGTTTTGGATTGAAACCAAACAGCTTGTACAGGGCATCTAATGTTCTGTGTGACGGCCGGGGGGTTGTTTTTACTCTGAATGAAAAATTTACTTTCAGGCTGAATTTACTGGGAGAGCATAATGTTTATAATGCTTTGGCTGCTATTGCCGTGGCAAGCTTCTTTAAAATTGAACCGGGAAATATAAGAGAGGCTTTAAAAAAAGTTTCTATTCCAGGCCTCAGGATGCGCCGGTTTGACAGTAAGGGCATTAAAATAATTGCCGATTGCTATAATGCTAATCCTGATTCGACAAAAGCGGCTCTTAAAACACTGACGCAGATCAATAAGGATAAAAGAAAAATTTTTGTTTTAGCGGATATGCTTGAGCTGGGAAGATCAAGCAGGAAATTTCACGAGGATATCGGAGAATCTGTGGCCATGAATCCGATAGATAAGCTGATAACCGTTGGCCCGAATGCCGCTTTTGCCGCACAAACGGCTGTTGCCTGCGGTATGCAAAAAAGCGATGTCTATACATGCGCAAATAATGAGGAGGCTTTAAATATCCTTAAAGCAATGCTCATCCGGGATGATGTGGTGCTGTTTAAAGGCTCCCGGGGAATGCGCCTGGAGGAAATAATAGGATCATTCGTAAATAATGCGGTAAAAATTGTATAAGTGACGTGATGAAAAGATGATGGATAAATTTTACGCTCAACACCAAATTTCTCGCTATAAAACAGCGAGACCGGCAAATCTACGCTATGTTTTTGGCGCTGTGGAACTCGCCCGCCAAGGCGGGCTCAGACATCCTCGCGCCCAAAAGGGTACCCAAAAACATAACGTGTATTTGCCTAAATTTGTAAGTTCGCTTAAAAATTCCCCATCATCTTTTATGAATTCCACATTAAACGCGAAAGAATCAAATAATAGACAATTTTAATAAATCTCAATAGCAGTTGCTTTAAAAAAAGGTGGAGACATGTTTTATCATTTTTTATATCCCTTAAGGGATCTGTTCTTTGGTTTTAATGTTTTCAGATATATAACTTTTCGCGCGGCAGGGGCTATCATCACCGCTTTTCTCTTAAGCGCTCTTCTCGGCAAAACAGTCATACGCATGCTGAAGAAACTTAAAATAGGCGAATCAGTAAGAAAAAGCAAAGAATGCGCGTCTATTTATGAGCACCATAAGGTAAAAGAAGGTACACCGACAATGGGCGGTATCTTGATAGTAGCAGTTATATTCTTGAGTGTGTTGTTGTGGGCGGACCTTTCTAATAAATACATCTGGATTGCTATGGGAGTTACTTTTTGGCTGGGAGTTGTGGGATTCATCGATGATTATATAAAACTGACCCGAAAAGATTCGCGCGGCCTTACAGCCGCGGTAAAGCTGACAGGGCAAATGGCGTTGGGATTAATTGTCGGGTTTATTCTTTATCTTGATCCTAATATCGGGGACCGTTTAGATATCCCTTTTTTTAAAAATCTTATCATACACTTAGGCTCATTCTATATTTTCTTTGTGGCGCTGGTGATCATAGGAACTTCTAACGCGGTAAACCTTACCGACGGATTAGACGGCCTGGCTATCGGCTGTGTTTTGATCGTTGCCCTTACTTATAGCGTGATAAGTTATCTTACCGGTCATTTTATTTTTAGTAACTATCTGCATATTATTTATATTCCCAATTCCGGGGAGTTGGCCGTTTTCTGCGCGGCTATATTCGGAGCAGGCCTGGGGTTTCTCTGGTATAACTGCCATCCCGCGGATGTATTTATGGGTGATACCGGGGCGCTTGCTTTGGGCGGGGCTCTGGGGGTAGTGGCGATCCTGATCAAAAAGGAACTGCTTTTAGTTATTGTCGGAGGAATATTTGTCGCGGAGGCCCTGTCTGTGATAATACAGGTTTTTTCTTACC
>DAOVNL010000071.1 GCA_030630245.1 Candidatus Omnitrophota bacterium
ACTCCTTTATTTCTAAATAATAACATATTAAAAATATAGTGTCAATAAAATTTGTTTTCAAGTAAAGCAACAATTATTTCGCAGTTTTGTATTTAAGTATTCTCCTAACTCCCCCCCCTTAACCCTATATAACATAATTAAATGTCTCGCTTTGATCTCGCTTTGAACTCTAATCTCTGGACTTTTAGTCCATAATTTAAGTATAATTAAAGGTATGGAATATTATAGAACGACATCGCATACAAAATATGATAACAAATATTAGGATTTAGCTTATTAATGTGAGGTGAAATGCAATGGCACAAGAAACTATAAAATGCCCAAAGTGTGGAGAAATAATCAAATTATCTGATGCTATTTCTCAAGACATAGAAAGAGCAATAAAAACTAAATATGAAAAAGAAATAGAAGCTCGCCTTAAAGAAGAAAAGAAGCAGCTTGAGGCGAAAGCTAAGAAGGAAGCAAAGGAATCAGTTGATTTAGAATTAACTGATTTAAAAGAGCAATTATCTGAAAAATCTAAAAAGATTGAAGAAATACAAAAACAAGAACTTGAATTGAGAAAAAGACAACGAGAATTAGAAGACAAAGAAAAAGCTATGGAACTGGAGCTTGCTCGCAAGCTTGATGCTGAGAGACAAAAAATTGCAGAGAAATCTGCACGGGAATTAGAAGAAAGCCACAGACTCAAAGATGCTGAAAAGGATAAGCAATTGGCAGATATGCGCAAGCAGATTGAGGAGCTTAAACGTAAAGCTGAGCAAGGTTCACAACAAACGCAGGGAGAGGTGCTTGAAGTTGAATTAGAGCGGCTATTGAAAGTTGATTTTCCATTTGATAAGATTGAACCTGTTTCCAAAGGGGTTCGCGGAGCTGACGTTATACATACTGTCAAAACTCAATCAAACCGTTTATGCGGTAAAATATTATGGGAGACTAAGAGAACTAAAGCTTGGAGTGATGGTTGGATTCAAAAGTTAAAAGACGACCAGCGTGAAGCAAAAGCAGATTTAGCTGTTATTGTTTCTGAAACATTACCAAAGGGATTCCATCATTTCCGGCAAATAAAAGGAATTTGGGTTACAGATATCCCCTCCGCGCTTAGTTTAGCATTAGCATTGAGAGTAATTTTAGTGCAAGTTACGAAGACAAAAGAAATCCAGACAGGAAAAGAAGAAAAACAAGAAATTGTTTATAATTATCTTACCGGTCCAGAATTCAGAAATCATGTGCAGGCTATTATGGAGGGTTTTGTTGCTATGAAGAAAGATTTGGATTCCGAAAAAAGAGCCATGGCTAACATCTGGGCAAAAAGAGAGAAGCAAATTGAAAGAGTAGTTTTAAATATAGCTGGTATGCATGGAGACCTTGAGGGAATAGTGGGGGCCACTTTGCCGGCTATTAAAATTTTAGAATTACCTTTAGATAAAACTGAATGAATTTTGCATTATAGCTAAAATATATTACAAAAATGGGAATTAAATATTCGGGATATGTATTATCTGGAAATAATGATAACGGATATTCCTTTGTTTATGAAAAATGAACTAATGAAGAAAAGCAGAAATGAGTTTTTAATGAATGTTATAGATGTGAGGCAGCATGATTAAAGCACAAAAACCAAGTTATATAGGCCATCGACAGAGAATAAAGGATAAGTACAAGAAATCAGGCATAGATGGTTGGTTGGATTATGAGGTGTTGGAGCTGGTTCTTTCTTATGCTATCGCGCGTAAAGATACAAAACCAATTGCCAAAGAATTAATAACCCGGTTTAAAACAATCAATGGTGTCCTGGATGCTGATAAAGAAGAATTGGAATCTGTTCTGGGAATTTCAGAACATACTGCCTTGTTTTTTGGTTTGTTGAAAGATATTGCCATTCTTTATTTAGAGAATGGACTGCACAATAAAGACCTGCTTTCATCTCCTGAAGTAGTGTATGATTATTTAAGGGCTGCTTTAAAAGGATCTGCGGATGAAGAATTTAAAACACTCTTTTTAAACAGCAGAAATCAGTTGATAGCTGTTGAGACACTTCAAACCGGCACAGTTAACAAGGCTGTAGTTTATCCAAGAAAGATTGTGGAGCGGGCGTTGTATAATCATGCTGTTAACGTTATTATCGCGCATAATCATCCTGCAGGAACATTAAAACCATCACAGGATGATTGCGCGGTAACAAAAGTCATTAAGGCCGCGCTCAAGACTGTTGAGATTAGCTTGTTGGATCATATTATCATTGGCGGTAATGATTATTTTAGTTTTAAAAGTAAAGGCCTCATATGACGGATAATTTATTTATTTCTACTTTCGAGGTCTGACCCCTTATTTTCCTTAAGTCAAAAACCCGTTTACCTGGCTTGCGTTTCATTATATAATAATATTTATCGAACTATATAAATATTAGAGCAATGTAGGAAAATATTATTAATTTACAGTGAGGTAACTGACGATGAGAGTATATTTAGACCATAACGCTACAGCCCCTTTGCATCCTGAAGTCAAAAAGGCAATGACTGCGATGATGGAAATGTTCGGCAATCCCTCGAGCATGCATGGATTCGGGCGCGATGCCAAAAAGATGATAGAGGACGCAAGAGCGTCTATTGCCGGGTTTATAAATGCCGCGCCTGAGGAGATAATCTTTGTCGGTAGTGGGTCTGAGGCTAATAATACGGTACTTAATCTTACTGCCTGTTGTTCTTCTTTGGAATGTTCTATAGCTTGTAAACATGGGAAGGGTATTATAACAACAAGTATCGAACATCCCTGCATACTTGAATCATCAAAATGCTTGGAAGAAAGGGGTATGAGCATTGATTATCTGGAGGTAGACAGTTACGGTAAGGTAAACATTGAGAAATTAAAGGAAAAACTATCGCAGAAGCCGATGTTAGTATCTATAATGACAGCGAATAATGAAATCGGAACAATTCAGGATATCCCTGAAATTGTTAAATTGGTGCATGATAATGATGTTTTATTTCATACCGACGCTGTGCAGGCTGTGGGTAAAATCCCGGTTGATGTAAAGGCACTGGATGTGGATTTTCTGTCTTTTTCTGTGCATAAGATATACGGACCTAAAGGCGTTGGCGCTTTATATGTTAAAAAAGGCGTTCCATTTTGTCCGTTTATAAGAGGAGGGCACCAGGAGCAGGGAAGACGCGCGGGGACAGAGAATACCTTAGGTATTATCGGCATGGCAAAAGCACTTGAGATGAGAAAACTGGAAATGGGAGATGAGACCAAGAGGCTAAAGGCGTTAAAAACAAGATTAAAAGACGGTCTTATTAAAAATATTCCTGATATTCAGGTTAACGGCCATCCCGAGGATTGCCTTGTTTCAACGTTAAACGTATCCTTTTTTGGTGTGGAAGGAGAAGCAATTTTACTTTATCTTGATATTGAGGGGATTGCTGTGTCAACCGGATCCGCATGCTCTTCAAGTTCACTTGCTCCGTCGCATGTGCTTCTTGCAACAGGCATAACACCTGAGCTCGCGCACGGTTCTATACGATATAGTTTAGGGCGCGGGACCACAGAAGAAGAAATTGATTACGTGATTGAGAAAACTACAAAGATTATTCATAAACTAAGAAAGATGTCGACGGTATATATTAAATAAAAATCTTTTGGTTACTAGTAGTTACTAAAAGTTACTAAGAGTTACTAAAGGTTGCAATTTATTGTTTGTTTTTTAAAAGAGATTTTATTTAGATCATAAGTAACTAATAGTAACATTTATTAACCATTTATAACTAATTGTAACCATATATTTTGGAGAAGTAAAATGAGTGAACAATCCGGTTGGGTATATTCCGATATTGTAAAACAACATTTCATGTATCCGCGGAATGTTTTAGATGATAATGAAGATTTTCAGGCTGACGGCGAAGGTATGGTGGGGGATGTTAGATGCGGCGATGAGATGATGTTTGCTATTAAGGTGGGCAAGGAAAAGGGAATAATCAGTGATTGCCGCTGGAAGACTTACGGCTGCGCAAGCGCTATTGCCAGCACATCGATTTTATCTGAGGCGGTAAAGGGGATGCCCCTTGATGAGGCGTTCAATGTATCTCCAAAAGATATCGCCAAAAAACTCGGCGGACTTCCTGAACATAAAATACATTGCTCTGTCTTAGGAGATAAGGCACTGCGTGCTGCAATAAATGATTATTACAAGAGAAACAACATGCTTCCAAAGGTAAAAGAAGACAAAGACAGGATAATTTGCCAGTGCATGAATGTAACGGATCATGAGATCGAGGACGCGGTCTTAGAAGGTGTCAGGACAATGCTTGAGCTTCAGGAGCATACCAAGCTTGGTACTGTATGCGGTCAGTGCAAAGACGAAGCAAACGAGTTGATGAACAAATATATCAAAAAACATTTCTCTTGATCTTAATGACGGGAAATAAAATATGAAACTAAAAAAAGAATTAAATCTACTGGATGTTTTTTGTATAGCTTCCGGAGCTATGATCAGCTCCGGTTTATTTGTTTTGCCCGGGATCGCGCACGCTATTGCCGGACCCGCGGTTTTTGTTTCATATCTGCTTGCCGGTTTGCTGGCGATAACCGGAATGCTTTCCCAGGCTGAGCTTGTCTCAGCCATGCCCAAAGCCGGCGGTACCTATTTTTATGTAACCCGCAGTCTCGGCCCGGGAGTGGGTACTGTGGACGGGATCCTGACATGGTTTGCCATATCATTTAAAAGCGCATTTGCCATTATCGGTATATCGGCATTTACAGCGCTTATTATTAATTTGGATGTAAGATTGATCGCGATTGTATTGTGCGTTCTTTTTGTAGGAATTAATATTTTAGGCATAAAAGAAGCGGGTAAACTGCAGGTTGCCATGGTGCTTGCGCTTTTTGTAATATTGATTTTTTATGTTATACGCGGGCTTCCTTTGATGAACGCGAACAATTTTGTTCCTTTTGCGCCCAACGGGATAAGCGCGATTTTTTCTACTGCCGGATTTGTATTTGTTTCATACGGCGGTTTGCTTAAAGTCGCCAGTATTGCAGAGGAGGTAAAGAATCCCGCGCGCACAGTTCCTCTTGCCATGATTCTTTCTCTTCTGGTTGTGGGAATACTCTATATGCTGGTTGTACTGGTAACAACAGGAGTTTTAGGTGCCGAGCAGCTTGATCATTCTCTTACTCCGATAAGTGACGGCGCGGGCGCTTTTTTAGGCAGCAAAGGAAGGATTGTTTTGAGTATTGCCGCGGTACTTGCTTTTATTTCTACCGCGAACGCTGGGATTATGGCTGCATCGCGATATCCTCTGGCTTTAAGCAGGGATGGGCTGCTTCCCGAGAGATTAATGAATATAAATGAAAAGTTTAAAACTCCTCATGTGGCAATTTTAATAACAGGCCTGTTTATGATTTTTGCCTTATTTCTAAATCTGGGTCTTCTTGTTAAAGTTGCCTCAGCTTCTTTGATTATGACTTTTA
>DAOVNL010000022.1 GCA_030630245.1 Candidatus Omnitrophota bacterium
GGCACCTCTAGGTGATTTTTGTGTCAGAGAATAAAATCCGCGGCCTTGTTGACTTTTTGCCTGAGCGGTTATAAACTAAGAAGATATGACGATATCGGTTGGAGTAGGCACAAGCAATGAGTTTGAATCTTTTGCGGCCGGAACCTTGGCTGCCAGGAATGCAATAGAAAAATTGGGAAGCAATGACCCGGATATTGTATTTTGCTTCGCGTCTTCGCGTTTTGAGCATATTCAGCTGATACGCGGCATAAAAAGTATCCTGCCCAATGCGCCTCTTATAGGCTGCACAACCGCCGGAGAAATTACCAATGAAGGCCCTAAAAAAAAATCCGTCAGCATATTATCCATAAAATCAAACAGTTTACATGCGGCTCTTGGAATCGGTAAAAATGTCAGTAAAAACTCCCGCGGGGCGGGGCAGGAAGTAGCCCGGGATACAGTAATAAAGACAAAAAAGGGGGCAATTCGTCATGCTTTTATGATGCTTCCAGACGGACTCAATGGTAACGGGGTTGAGATCATCAGGGGTATCCAGGAGGTACTCGGCACGAGTTTTCCGATAGTCGGCGGCTCAGCGGCTGACGACTTCCTTTTTCAAAAAACTTTTCAGTATTTTGAGGAGAATGTATATACTGATAGTGTCGGGGGTATTCTTTTCTCAGGGGATATAAGTGTAGGCATAGGAGCACGGCACGGATGGTATCCGCTGGGCAAGCCGAGGATTGTGACCGAAGCGGATCACAATATAATCAAAAAACTTGACGGTAAACCGGCAGCGAGAATTTATGAAGATTATTTCGGTAAAAGAGTTGCTGATCTAAAGAATGAGCCTATGGCCCGGATGTCTGTAATGTATCCGCTGGGCCTGTCGATACCGGAAGAGGAAGAATGTATAATTCGTAACGCAATGCGCGTTGACAAGGATGGCGCATTGATCTGCGCAGGTGAAGTACCCCGCGGGTCTGAGATCCGGATAATGATGGGGTCAAAGGAAACCGCTTTGAAAGCGGCTAAAAAAGCCGCGGAAATAGCTCTTGGCGGCCTCAGAAAACAAAAAGCGGATATTGTGTTTGTATTTGATTCCGTATCTCGCGAAAGACTGTTTGGACGCAAAAGCGAAGAAGAGATAGAGGTTGTCAAAAACATATTCGGGAAAAACACCCCGGTAATAGGTTTTTATACATACGGGGAACAGGCCCCGCTGGGTGCGACTATACACCTCGGACAAACATTTTTTCATAATGAAACGATAGTAGTGTTCGCAATCGGAGAATAAGATAGAATGAAAATCAATATATGGCTGATACTCATAATCGGAGCTGCAGTATTGAGTGTTGTTGTCATTGTTGACAACATGGTCGCAAAGCTTATGGGCGGTTTCATTCTGCTCGTTTTACTTGCTTATCTTGCCGAAATATCCCGCGAAGAAGGCGAACAGATAAATAAAATGCAGCACGCCTTAGATAAATTAAGGAATGCCTATGGCGAGCTTGATGAACAAGCGAAAATTATTATTCGAACTGACTTAGAATTAAACCGCGCACAAGAGCAGCTGGACAAAAAAATCGACGGATTGTACACCCTGCACGAGCTGGGTAAACTCATCAGTTCAACTCTGGATATTGAAAAGCTTTTTTCTCAGATCTCGGAACCGCTTATCCTTAAGCTTGGATTCGAAAAAACCATAATATTTTTAAAGAACAAGGATATCCAGAGACTTGAATGTAAAGCAGCTATCGGTTTTTCTTCATTGTTGATCAGCAAGATCGAGCAGGCGAATATTGAAAAGGAATTTTTAAGTAATGTATTGGAAAGGGGCTCTTCTGTATGGGTCAAAAGCGCTGAAGCCGCCACAGATGAACAAAAGGCATGGCTGGAGCTGTTTGAAGTTTCCTCTTTTGTTATTGTGCCTATGGTAATACAGGAGTTTGTTGAGGGATATATTTTTGTCGGCAATGATACAAGTTATAACTATGTATCTGAGGGGGATATTGATTCACTTTTTATCCTTTCCAATCAGCTCGGCATTGCCCTTGACAATGCGCGGCTTTACGCTCAATTAAAACGTTCTCATGATCAGTTGGAAATTCGCGTGCAGGAACGCACCAAAGAATTAGCCGAAGCAAACAAACAGCTTATAAAGCTTGATCGGATGAAATCAGACTTTGTTTCTGCCGTATCACATGAATTACGCACCCCGTTAACATCAATAAAGGGTTATGCGGCTATCTTAAGCGCTGGGCGCTTAGGAGATGTAAGCACTGTGCAGGCAGAAAAACTGAACAAAATCAATATTCACAGTGATGAATTGATCAAACTGGTAAATGACCTTTTGGATATTGCCCGTATTGAATCAGGCAAGATCGGCATGAGTATTAAGTATTCTTCCCTTAATGAGATCATCAAAAGCATTGCAGACTTGTTCTTCCCGCAGACTGATGAAAAGAATATCAGCCTTCAGCTTGAAATGCCTGAGGAGGACATCATGGTCTGGATGGACCCAAGCCAGATATCGCGTGTATTAATAAATTTAATCGGAAACGCAATGAAATTTACCCCTGAACAAGGTACAATTACAATACGGCTCAAACCCGGGGAAGAATTCATTAATGTAGAAATAACTGACTCCGGTATCGGAATAAGCGAAGCTGATATCCCTCGTTTGTTTGATGAGTTCTACCGCGTTGACAATGCCATCAACGCGGAGAAAAAAGGTACAGGCCTGGGGCTGCCTCTTGTAAAGAAGATCATTGAGGCGCATAAGGGGAGGATATGGGTTACCAGTGAAGTCGGCAAGGGGACAACCTTCCATTTTACTTTATCCATAGAAAGAATAGCTGATACGCAAATAAAGATGAACTAAACAAGCCAGAGGATTATAATGGTAAAACATAAGATTCTAATAATTGACGATGAGCCGGACATAAGAGATGTTTTAAAGATCACACTTGAATGCGAGGGATTTGAAGTGTATGAGGCCAAAGACGGTGTAGACGGGCTTGAAAAAGTGCATAAGACCTCGCCTGATCTTGTTATACTGGATTATAAAATGCCGAAGATGAACGGACATGAGGTTTGTCAAATCCTGAAAAAGGATATATTACTGCGCCATATGCCGATCATCATGTTGACCGGAAAAGGCGAAACTCAGGATAAAATAAAAGGCATAAACGCGGGGGCTGATGATTACCTGGTAAAACCTTTTGATCCTCAGGAACTTGTCGCGCGCATAAAAATGATCGTCCGCCGCAGTACGCGTGACCTGGATGCCAATCCTCTCAGCCGGCTTCCGGGCAACGTTACAATAATGAACGAGCTTGATGCGGCAATTAAAAGCAGCGGGGCATTTGCTATTTGTTACCTGGATCTGGATAAATTTAAGGCCTTCAACGACACCTACGGATTTGAACACGGAGATGAGGTTATTCGTGAGACAGCGCGTATTATTTTAAATGCGGCCCATGAACTTGGCAACCGGGATGATTTTGTCGGCCATATCGGTGGAGACGATTTTGTTTTTCTGACGACAATAGACAAATCCGAAGCGATCTGCAATAAGATTATCGAGGATTTCGACAGGATCGCCCCTTCTTTCTACAACAAGGAAGACCGGGAGCGCGGGTATATAATTGCTATGGACAGACAAAGCAATCAAAGGCAGATTAAGCTGCTTTCCATATCAATAGGCATTGTGACCAACGAATACCGTACTATAAATCATGTCGTGGAAATAGGTGAGATCGGCGCTGAATTAAAAAAACTCGCCAAAGCAACTGAGGGAAGCAACTTTGTAAAAGACAGCAGAAAAAACGAATAGGCATTATACTTTTATTTCAGGCGAAATAATGCTTTTCGAAAGCATATTTCCTGGCAGTCCGCTGATCAATTTTATTGCTTTCCATTAAAAACCTCAAAGACTGGTCCATTGTCTGCATTCCCTCTTTTCCTCCGGACTCTATAATATTTTTTATCTGGAAGGTTTTGTTTTCCCTGATAAGATTCTTAATCGCCGTATTGTTGACCATGACCTCTGTGGCAAGATGCCTGCAGGAACCGTCACGTGAGGGAACAAGCGTCTGGGAGACAACCAATGCGGCCGCCTCGGCAAATTGCACTCTGATCTGGGACTGCTGTTCAGCAGGGAAGACATCAATAACACGGCTTACAGACTGCGCGGCATTGCGCGTGTGCAGGGTAGCAAAAACAAGGTGCCCTGTCTCAGCCGCAGTTACAGCATTGGAAATCGTATCTAAATCTCTCATCTCACCTACAAGAATAATGTCCGGATCTTCTCTTAAGGCGGCACGCAGTCCGGTTGAAAAGCTTACAGTGTCTGAGCCGACTTCACGCTGATTAATTATACAGCGCTTATGCTCATGCAAATACTCAATCGGATCTTCAAGTGTAATGATATGCGCGCTTCTCTCAAGATTAATTTTATTGATTATAGACGCAAGTGTCGTAGATTTTCCGCTTCCGGTAGGGCCGGTGACCAGGACAAGGCCTCTTTGCATTTCACAGGCTTTCCTAACCGCAGCCGGAAGCCCGAGAGATGCCAAAGGTTTTATTCTTTGAGGAACTAATCTGAAAGCAGCACACAATCCTTTCCTGTCTTTGTATATATTGATCCTGAATCTGGCCAATCCGCCGATAGTAATACCAATATCAACTTCTTCCCCTGCTTCCAGGCAAAGCAGCCTTTCTTCCGGCATTATTTCCAGAAGAAGGGCCTTGATACCTTCCTCAGTTAAAGCAGTATTTTCCATAGGTTCAATACTTGAGGCTTGCCGCATCATGGGAGGCAAACCGACACATAAATGCAGGTCTGAAATATCCCTTTTTACAATCTCTTCAAAAAGTTTTTTTGGCTCCATAACAGCATCCTTTCCTGATGATCAAATTTCAACCGATAATGTAATTATATTATGTTAAAAAACTTACTATGTCAATCAGCATGATTTTTTTACATTGTAATCGGTGAGTGAATGGGGGGATGTCATATCTTCACGCGAAACAGATAAAGAGAATCTGTTTTGGCGGCTTTAATCAGCTTATTTTACATGGATGTTAAAATCAGCTGATTCCCTCGGAGACTGACAGGATGTCAGTCGAGAATGAGCCAAAATAGATTCTCTTTAGCTGTTTGAAACACTACGCGATATCTTTTAAACATAATCCCCCCCATTCTACTCACCGATTACAGGGATTATCCCTTTTTTATTGACTGAAGATTGTAATAGGAGTATGATTAGTACTTAGTTATCCATTCGATAATCATAACAAAGGGAGAAATCAAGTCATGTCAAAAAAATTACTTTATGTGTTTACATGCCTGGTGTTAGCGAGTTATGCTGTGAACGGATATTGCGAAGAACCACCCCAGGATAAAAACCTTCTTCAGGAAAATGAACTGCTCAATGTGTCGCAGTCCAAGCATATCATATATAAAAGCAAGCTGGAAGAGGAAAAAATCGGACTGGTTGAATCAATAACCGAAAATGAAGTTATAATCAACCTCGGCAAGAATCTTTACGTCACCGCGAGCATGGAATTCAAGGTATTCCGCAAGGAAAAACGCATTGAATTTCCGGATGAGGGAGAGTCAGTCCTAACCAGGGAGTATTATATCGCAACACTGAAAGTGGTTGAAGCTGATGATGAAAAGTCACGCTGCAAAGTCATCCATCTTGAACCCACAGATAATATAATGGTGACCGATAAAGTTGTCAGTGTACCGGGTACAGGGTATGAAGAGATAATAAAGCAGCGTGAAACAGACAAAAAAGCATTGGAAGTTTTTTTGGAAGCAAAAAAAGCCTCCAGGAGCAAAAAGGAATCAGCAATAGAACTTTACAATAAAGTACTGACTGATTTTCCGCAAAGCGCTTATGCGCATGCCGCACAAGAGGAGTTGGATAGATTTGAAAGAATAAGCAATAACCCGGCATATCAGTTTAAGCGTATTCGCAGTTTTTGCCCGGGTAAAAATAACGCGTCATCTCTGAGTAGGGATATAGCTGTTGATTCAGAAGAAAATATCTGGCTTTTAAATTCCAAAAAAGTACAGATTGAGAAATATGGCATGAACGGTGAGTTATTATTTACTCTTGAACGAAGAAACAAATATGACCGGGAAATCATGCGCACACCCACTAATATTACGCTGGATGTGGATGATAATATTTATGTACTTGATTCGGGACTTAAAAAGGTCTCTAAATTCGACAAGAACGGCAGTTTCATAAATGATTACGGCCCGCAGAAATCACAAAAACCTCTGGTAAAACCTGTTGATATTGCCGTTAACTCGAATCAGGATGTATTTATACTTGATGCCGGCACCTCCAGTGTGCTTGCTTTTAACAAAGATAATAAATTCTGGGCGGCTTTCGGTGATTTTGATGTAAGCCATACCAAGACCCCTGACCTTATAGCTATCGATACAGACGAAGACGATAAAATTTACGTGCTTGATAAGGGAACAAAATACCTGCATACATTCAGCGATAACCTGCGTATAAAGAAAAAGGAATTGATCTCTAAAATTTTCCAGCCCACAGACATGGTGGCAGCTTTTAACAGAGCTTACATTTTAGATGCGCAAACATGTTCCGCGATTGAGTATGATACAGCCGGAGGAAAGATCACGAAAACTTATGGGGCAAAGGGCAGGGGCCAGGGCAGATTTTCTGATGCCACAGGGATTGCCATTGACAGCAAGGCGAATATTTACATTGCAGACGGCACTAAGTTCAGTTTTCAAAAGTTTTCCCCTGAAGCAGAATTTATTTTTAAGCTAAAGGACTCTCAAATAGCAAAAGTAAGCTCATTTGCGGTAAATGACTCCGATAACCTCTATATACTTAACGCCAGAAGCGGAGAATATCAGGAATTCGACAAATACGGCCGCGCGTTAAAGCAGATCTCTTTAAAAAGTGAATTTCAGGCTCCCAGTAAAATAGTGATCGATTTCGAGGCCAATACGTATATTCTCGACACCCGAACATGCAAGGTGCACAAATTCTCTCCGGAAGGTGAATTTCTTACTTCCTTCGGCTCAAGGACTATGTTCAAATCTCCTGTAGATATCTGTGTGGACCGGCAGTTTAATATTTACATACTCGACGATAAAGAGTACGCGGTTAAAAAATTCGATGCAGGCGGTAATCACCTGAAATCTTTCGGGCAAAAGCTCATAAAAAAGCGTAAACAAATCACGGGCCATTTCAAAAAACCCCAACATATTGCCATTAACAACCAAGGTTCGGTGTTTGTTCTTGATGAAAAGCTTAAAGAGGTGTTTAAGTTTAATTCTGAAACAGGAGATTTAATTTCCAGTTTCCGGAAAGCAGACAAGGATTTTTCAAAACCCGTGGATATTGCCGTAGACGGACTGGGGTTCATATATATAGCCGATTCAAAGGATAATAACATTTATAAATTACAGGATGACGGCACTTTGATTGGATCAATTATCAGCGGTGAACCTGAAAAGCCGCGGATCAAATCAATTTCCTCGATTTCCGTTGACGGAAGCGGCAGTGTTTACGTCTTAGATAGCGCGGCTAATCAGGTCTTTGAATTCAGGCAGTAATTTCATTGTTTATTTTAATCATCATTTGTGCTAAAAGTTGAACTGATTAAAATATTTATATTATTCAGAACTGAATATTGGTCTGTATATTCATCCCGCCAAAAACAGCGCGATGCAGATGAATTGTAGAATTAAATGTTATCGTCGCTGTATCACTAAGTGTAATTTCAAGCGGAAGAGCCAGCTTACTAAAAACACCTTTATCGATATTATCCAGGCCTGCTGCATAGGGAAAGTCAAGATTGTTATCGGTAAAATTCAAATAAACACCCGGCCAGAACAAAACTTTTTCATGAAATTGCCAGGTTATTCCGCCGTAGAGCATTTTTTCACGGCGCCTTTCGTTGTGCTCTAAAGTCAAATTTAAAGGCCTGCGGTCCCTTTCAAGAAAACTCAGGCAGCGCAATCCAATCCACCCGCTTAGGTTCTCATCGAAAACCCGGTTCAACTGCAGCGTATATTCGAAATAGCGGCGGGAAAAATGCCTTTCATCGTCTTTTATCGCAGCAGTACTCCAGCGGTCCCGGGTGCCTTGTTCGGTTTTAAAAGAAGCAAACAGAGAATTTTTATCGTAGATTCTTTTACTGACATCGATGCCCGTTGTTATCTGCTCGTACCAGAAATTGAAGTCTCTGGAGAGTATACTAAGACGCAGGGGAGCATTGTAATTAATAAAACCATGCAATTTAAAATCATTTTCATCCTGCATATAAGCCTGGGCAAAATATGTTAACGGCGGGTTTTCATGTTTTCCGTCATCCTGTTTGGAATTATAAGTCGTATCTATGTATAAAATACCCGTACGCAGATAGTTGCCGGCATCATCCTTTTTTGTAAGTTCAAAATGTGTGTCGATATTCGCTTTAGTACTTTGGATATCCCCAAAGGCCGCCAGAGTCAGATTGCCAGGCAATTCCACCCCGAAACCGGCAATATTGCGATCGTATCGGCTGTCAAAATCCTCATCCCGTTTAAAACGATA
>DAOVNL010000099.1 GCA_030630245.1 Candidatus Omnitrophota bacterium
ATGTCTCCCGTGCCTTATGCTGAGTTTGTAACAACTACAACGCACAAAACACTGCGCGGGCCGAGAGGAGGCTTGATCCTTTGCCGCAAGGAATTTGCCAAAAAAATAGATTTAAATGTTTTTCCCGGTGTTCAAGGCGGGCCGCTTATGCATACTATTGCCGCTAAGGCGGTGGCTTTGAAAGAAGCGTTAAGGCCTGAGTTCAAAAAGTACCAGATACAAGTAGCTTCGAACGCAAAAGTTCTGGCCGCGGCATTAAAGAAAAGAGGATTCCGTATTGTTGCCGGAGGCACGGATACGCATTTAATGCTCGTTGACTTAACAAACAGAGATATCACAGGAAAAGAAGCGCAAATAGCTTTAGGCGGCGTAAATGTTACGATTAACAAAAATCTTATTCCTTTTGATAAAAGATCACCGTTTTTAACCAGCGGTATAAGATTGGGCACTCCGGCTGTGACTACAAGAGGGATGAAGGAAAAGCAAATGGACATTATCGCGGAAATTATTGATCAGGTATTGCAGAAAGAAAAGAAGATCTCAAAACAGCAGCAGCGGGATGTTAAAAAAAAGGTAAGTATTTTGACAAAAAAGTTTTCTCTGTATTAAGAAATGGTTACTGAGGGTTACTATAAGTTACGAAGAGGTTAATAAGGGTTGCAAAAATTGATGATTTTTCTGGCTTTGGGGGTAACTGATAGTAACCGTTTGTAACTATTCGTAACCATCTGTAACGGGTATTTATATTATCATGAGCAAAAAAACACTAAATAAGAAAATTAGCCGGCCAAGCTGGGATGAATATTTTTTAAGCATAGCTAAATTAGTCGCGGAACGTTCAACTTGTTTGCGCAGACAGGTAGGAGCGGTGATTGTAAAAGATAAAAGGATTTTGACTACCGGATACAATGGGGCTCCCTCCGGGTTGGATCACTGTGATAAAACCGGGTGTATGCGTGAGAAACTGAATATTCCCTCAGGAGAAAGGCATGAACTTTGCCGGGCATTGCACGCGGAAATGAACGCGATGCTGCAGGCAGCACAGTATGGTATAAGCCTTCGTGATAGTATGATTTACTGCACTAACCAGCCGTGTATTATCTGCGCGAAAATGATCATAAATGCCGGGATAAGACGGGTTGTAGTTCTTTCAGACTATCCGGATGAACTCGCCAAGAAATTTTTAAAAGAAGCTGATATAGAGGTAGTTGTTGCCGAAAATAGTTGATATATTCAGTTTTTGGGCGAATTCACGAGAAAATCTTTCAATAATTGGGGAAAAGTCCTATTTTTGGCCAAATTTAATTATTGACATTATACTATATATGGTGTATTATTATTCTGGGAATACAATATAGTGTGCATTTGTTGATTTTAAGCTAAGCAGGGGTAAAATATACATGAAATGTCCTTTTTGTGCTAATATCGAAGATAAAGTAGTAGATTCAAGGATTTCCTCAGAGGGAGAGACTATCCGTAGACGCCGCGAGTGTTTGAAATGTCAGCGCAGATTTACCACTTATGAGTATATTGAAAAAACAAACCTGATGATTATCAAAAAAGACGGACGCCGCGAACCGTTTGATCGAAATAAAATCCTGGCGGGATTTTTGCGGGCATGTGAAAAACGTCCGGTAAGTATGGAGACAATAGAAGAGGTTGTCGATTCTATTGAAAGGTCATTACAGAAAAATTATGACAAGGAGGTGGTAAGTTCAGATATAGGAGAATTAGTTATGGATCACTTGCATGGTATTGATGAGGTTGCTTATGTAAGATTTGCTTCTGTTTACCGGCAATTCAAGGATATAAATCAGTTTTTAGGAGAGTTGAAGGATTTATTGAATAAGAAGGAGGGTGTAGGAGATGTTGGCAAAAGAAAAGCTTGAATCTAGGGAAGGAAAAGGTCTTGGCAGTATACAGAAAAGGGATGGCCGGATTGTTGTTTTTGATAAAGCGAAAATAAGCAATGCGATTTTTAAAGCAGCGTTGGCAGTAGGAGGAGAGGATAATCTTCTTGCGGATGAGCTTGCCAATGCGGTTGTTTTGTTTCTGGAGAAAGAATACAAGGATAAGGTTCCCGGGATCGAGCATATACAGGATATTGTGGAGAAAGTGCTGAATGAAACCGGACATGTCAAAACAGCAAAGGCATATATACTCCATCGCGATAAGATATCTAAAATCCGCGATAGCCTCAAAGTAAGAAAAAGAGTTAAAAGCCGCTCAAATTCCACGGATCTTGCTCTTCTGGTTACTCCATCTGCTAAAGATGATATTTTGACCTGGGATAAAGGGAGGATCGCCCTTGCCCTGCAGAAAGAAGCCGGCATCAGTGAAGACATTGCCATAGAGGTCGCATCTTCTGTAGAGAAAAAGGTTTTTAACTCCGGAATGACCCAGATTTCAACATCTTTAATCCGTGAGCTGGTTGATAATGAGCTCTTTGACCGCGGCCTTGATAAAACCCTCTCAAAACAGACCTTGATCGGTATGCCGGTGTATGATTTAGACCAGCTGCTTTTTTCAAAAAGCTGTGAAAATTCTAACATCGCGGCTAATAATCCGGAAGCTGTTAATCTGTCAATAGCAGAAACGGTATTAAAACAGTATATTCTGCAGAATGTTTTTTCCGACGATGTAGCTAATGCTCATCTGCACGGAAGAATCCATATTCATGATTTAGGGTATCCAAGGGCATACTGCGGATCGCATTCTTTAGAATATATCAAAAAATACGGACTTGAATTAGGGAATCTTTTTACTGCCAGCGGCCCGGCAAAATACGCAAGAACACTTACCGGGCACCTTAATACATTTCTGGCATCTCTTCAGGCCTACTACGCGGGAGCATTGGGGATCGGCTATGTCAATATTATGTATGCTCCATATCTTGAAAATATGACTGAGAAAGAGATGAAGCAGGAAGCCCAGTACTTGATTTTCTCTGCCTCACAAAATGCTTTTTCACGCGGTTCCCAGAGTCTGTTTATCGATTTTAATGTCCATACAGGGGTTCCTGGATATTTAAAAGATATTCCGGCAATTGGACCAAGCGGTAAATATACAGGAAAGACCTACGGTGACTATGAGGATACGGTTATAAAATTTGCTAAAGCCATGCTTGATGTATGGGGTGAAGGAGATAGAGACGGGCGCGTATTTGCGTTTCCAAAATGTGATTTTCATATTGATGATGACACCTTTAAAAATCCCAAACAGCTGGAATTGCTTAAGTATGCGTGTTTTATTGCCAGTGAAAACGGCACGACATATTTTGTTTTTGATCGCGGCGGCGAGGCGGTATTGTCACAATGCTGCCGTTTGCGTCAGAGGATCGATGATAAATATATGATCGAGCATCCTGAGAGTATGAGATTCTGCGGTTTTCAGAATGTAACCATCAACCTGCCGCAGGCCGCGTACCGCGCGGGAAAGAATAATATAGATGGTGTGTTTAAAGAAATTGAGGTAGCAATGGACATTGCTGTAAAAGCGCATCTTCAGAAAAAAGATTTTATTGCCAAGCTCATGAGTGAGCCCGGCAAGCCCATGTGGGAAGTAGGTAAAGTAGCTAAGGACGGCCGGCCTTATATAGATCTTGATTCAGCAACCTATATTATCGGACTGATCGGGCTTAATGAGTGTCTGCAGTTTGTGACAGGAAAAGAGCTTCATGAATCAGAAGAAATATTCAAAACAGGTTTGAAGGTTATATCGTTCATGAACTATAAGACAAAAGAATATGCCGAGAAGTATAACCTTAAGTTTTCTCTTGAAGAATCACCGGCAGAATCTGCCTGCCGCCGCCTGCCCAAAGTTGATATGCGGCAGTTCCCGGAAGCGGTTAATGTGATCAAAGGCGATCTTGACGCGGACCAGTATTATTACACAAACAGTATTCACTTTAGAGCTGACGCGCAGATTGATTTGATCACAAGAATACAGAAGCAAAGCAAGTTCCACACTATGATAGAATCGGGCGCTATTACCCATGCTTTTGTTGGGGAACAAAAGCCCTCGATGGAATCAATTTTTAATGTGGTGGAAAAGACATTTTCACAAACTCAAACCGCGCAGCTTACTATTTCCCCTGAGTTCACCTTTTGTAATAGCTGCTATCAAACAACCCGTGGTATTAAGGAGAAATGCGGAGCATGTTCTTCATTGGATGTTTACAGTGTAACAAGAATTGTGGGGTATTTTAGCCGGGTAAACAACTGGAATCCATCAAAACTCGCGGAATTAGCTGACCGGCAGGCAGGCAGTTACGCGCTAAAGGGAGGTAAATAATAATGAAAGTAAAAATTTTCGGAAAAGAAGGCTGTGCCAAATGCCAGACTACGAAAAACAAATTCAAGCACTTTATTACTAAATTGGAAGTTGATGAAAAAGTAACGCTTGATTATCATGATATGAATTCTGTTGACGGCAGGGCCGAAGGGGCTTATAACGATGTTTTGCAGATCCCGACTACAATTATAGAAAAGGATGGAGAGGTTATTGCCCGCTGGGAAGGCGAGATTGCCTCGGATGAAATTAAAGCGCATCTCGTACAATAAGATTTAGCAGGGGTTTCTGATGATGAACAAAGAAATGACGTATCC
>DAOVNL010000215.1 GCA_030630245.1 Candidatus Omnitrophota bacterium
CAAGCCCCAGCTGCTCGATTCTATCCGCCTTTTCTTCAGTTATTTCCTCGCCGACCGATATGATTATCTTATCGGTTACGATATCAACTATATTATCAAGCGCTATGCGCCCGACAATTCTTTCTTTTAAACTAACAACAACATCATCGCCCTCTGTTATCGCGCAGATCATGATCCCGTTTAAGGTATGGCAATCATCCTGTGTGATGATCACATCCTGGGCAACATCAACAAGCCGGCGCGTTAAATATCCGGCATCCGCTGTTTTTAACGCGGTATCGGCAAGACCTTTTCTGGCGCCGTGAGTAGAGATAAAGAACTCAAGCACTGTCAGCCCTTCGCGGAAATTTGCCGTAATCGGGTTTTCAATAATTTCTCCTGATGGTTTGGCCATAAGACCGCGCATACCAGCCAACTGGCGAATCTGCAGTTTTGAACCGCGGGCTCCGGAGTCTGCCATCATGAAAATCGGATTAAAATGATCCAAGCCCTGAAAAACCTGGTCTGAAATCACATCTGTAGCATGGGTCCAGATATCAATGATCTTGTTGTAACGTTCTCCTTCCGTAATAATTCCGCGTCTGTGCTGCTTTTCAACATTGGCAACTTCCTGGTGAGACTGTTCGATTGTTTTGCGTTTACCTTCCGGGATTCTCAAATCATGCATAGAAATAGAGATCCCGCCCAATGTCGCATATTCAAAGCCGATTTTTTTGAGTTCATCAAGAAGAATAACAGTACGGTGATGCCCGAATTTTTTGTAGCAATCGGTAATAATCCTACTGAGTTTTGACTTTTCCATCTGCTCATTTACAAAACCAAACCCGGGAGGAATAATCTGGTTGAAAATTATACGGCCAAGCGTAGTTTCTATAAATTCATTCCCAAGCCTTAAACGGCAGCGCTGGTGAATTTCCGCTTCCTGACACTGGTGCGCGGTAAGCGCCTCTTCCATGTCCGCGTAAACCTGCAGATCCTCTGTCTTCAATGTTGTATTCCTGCGGCCGACCGTTGTCAGATAGTAACAGCCAAGCACGATATCCTGGCTGGGGGCAATGATCGGCCTGCCGTCAGATGGTGAAAAGATATTATTTGTCGAGAGCATGATCAAGCGCGATTCCATCTGGGCTTCAGTTGAAAGCGGCACATGCACTGCCATCTGATCGCAGTCAAAGTCAGCATTAAACGCCGTACATACAAGCGGATGAATACGAATTGCCTTTCCTTCGATAAGAACCGGTTCAAAAGCCTGAATACCCAAGCGATGCAAAGTAGGAGCGCGGTTAAGCAGCACAGGATGCTCTCTGATTACTTCTTCCAATATATCCCATACCTCAAGACGCGCGCGTTCAACCATTCTCTTTGCGCTTTTTACGGTATGAACAAGCCCTTTTTCACGTAATTTTTTAATTATAAACGGCTCGAATAATTCCAATGCCATGCGCTTTGGCAGCCCGCACTGATGCAGCTTCAGTTCAGGGCCGATAACAATAACCGAACGGCCGGAATAATCAACACGTTTTCCTAAAAGATTCTGGCGGAAGCGGCCCTGCTTACCTTTAAGCATATCGCTTAAAGACTTTAAAGGCCGGTTGCCAGGGCCGAGTACAGGCCGGCCGTGTCTGCCGTTATCAAAAAGCGCGTCCACCGCTTCCTGCAGCATGCGCTTTTCATTGCGCACAATTACATCCGGCGCTTTTAATTCCAGTAATTTTTTCAATCTGTTATTGCGGTTTATAACTCTGCGGTACAAGTCATTTAAATCACTGGTAGCAAACCTGCCTCCGTCTAAAGGAACCAACGGCCTTAAATCCGGAGGGATAACCGGTAAAACACGCATGATCATCCATTCCGGTTTATTGCCGGATTTTTTAATTGAATCTACGATTTTTAATGTTTTAATAAGCTTTTTAGTTGTTGCCTCTGCCTTGGTTACCGCCAATTGTTTGCGCAGCTTTTTAGCTGTTTTTTCAAGGTCAACTTCTTCAAGCAAACGGCTGATGGCCTCCGCTCCCATCATAGCCGTAAACTTATTGCCGTATCTATTGCGGTATTCTCTGTATCTATCTTCAATAAGCAGCTCTTTTTTATGTAAAGGCGTATCACCCGGATCAAGAACTAGATATTCCTCATAATAAATAACTTTTTCTAATTCTCTCTGTGTCATATTCAGAAGCGCGCCCAAACGTGAAGGCATTGCTTTAAAAAACCAGACATGAGAAACCGGAGCCGCAAGTTCAATATGACCCATTCTTTTACGCCGTACATTAGAAAGAGTGACCTCTACTCCGCAACGATCGCAAACAATTCCCTTGTGCTTTATCCGCTTATATTTTCCGCAATTACATTCCCAGTCTTTGGTCGGGCCAAAAATCTTTTCGCAGAACAAGCCGTCTTTTTCCGGTTTCAGGGTGCGGTAATTAATCGTTTCCGGTTTTTTTATTTCACCTTTTGACCATGAAAGAATAACTTCAGGAGAAGCTATCTTTATCGATATAGCATTAAATGCATTGGCATCTTGTGCCATAATTATCCCTTTCTACTTACTTTTTCCTTTTATTTTTTTTATTTTCTTCATCCGGTTCTAAACCTTCCGTACG
>DAOVNL010000219.1 GCA_030630245.1 Candidatus Omnitrophota bacterium
AACGCCTTTGAAAATTCATCAAAGGCGATTGCTTTGCCCTTAAATTTCTTTGCCAGCTGCTGCGCGCGAAAAAAAGTCCTGTTGGCGACCAACACCATTTTTGTTCCTCTTGAATAAAGGTATTCAGCGGTTAGTTCTCCTATCTTTCCGGCTCCGATGATCAAGATCCTTTTTCCAGCCAGGTTCCCGAATATCTTGAGAGCCATTTCCACGGCAGCCGTGCTTATAGAAACAGCGCCGTAGCCGATCTGGGTCTGGCTGCGCGCGCGCTTTCCTATCTTTATAGCTTCCTCAAAGACAAAGGGAAATACCCGTGAAACCGCTCCGGTTTGCCTGGCTTTAAAATACGCGTCTTTTACCTGTCCCAATATCTGGGTTTCTCCCAGGATTTGTGAATCAAGAGAGCTGCTTACCCGAAACAAATGTTTTACAGCCTCTATTCCGTTAAAGGTATAAAGATATTTTTCATAACTGCTGTTTGTAACTTTGTGAAAAGAATTCAGGAAATTGGTCAATGCTCCGTTTATTCTTTTCTCCGGCAGCCCGAGAGCATAAATCTCCACCCTGTTGCAGGTAGACAGGATTACGCCCTCTTGCATCTGCGCGTCAGTTTTTAACCGCGTCAAGGCCTCTTCTAGTGAAGTTTTTGGAAAAGCAAATTTCTCTCTTACCTCAATAGGCGCGCTGCGGTGATTAAGTCCGACCATTGTAATATTCATAATTTTAATTTATAAGTAAGAATGTAATCCCGGAAGCAGATAACTAACTCCCAGGTAAGTAAACAAAACACAAACAAATCCGATTATTGACAATATCGCCGCTCTTTTGCCTCTCCACCCGGAATTTAACCGCGCATGCAGATAAGCCGCGTATATGAGCCATGTAATAAATGACCATGTTTCCTTAGGATCCCAGCTCCACCAGCTTCCCCATGCCTCTGATGCCCAGATTGCCCCGGTTATGATCCCCGCGCTTAACAAAATAAATCCGAAAAGAACTATATTGTAATTAATCGTATTCATAACCTCCAGCGAGGGCAGCCTCTCCAATAGTTTTCCTACATGTTTTAACTTTAACTGTCTCTCCTGCAAAAGATACATAATACCCAGACAAAAGGCACAGGCAAAACAGCCATAACTTAAAAAACAGCTCATAACATGAATACTCAGCCAATAGCTCTGCAAAGCGGGTATGAGCGGAACGATTGCAGCATCAAGCAAAGCAGAATATCCTGTTATCAAAAAAGCAAGCGGCATAATAAAAGCACCGATTATGCTCAAACGAAATCGATAGTTAATGATCAGAAAAACCATGACAACTGACCAGGCAAAAAGAGCCATTGATTCATACAGGTTAGACATAGGCGGAAATCCGGAGATCAGCCACCGCGTTATCAACGCGAGGCATTGTGTTAAAAAACCGAAAATTGCCGCAAAAAGAGCAATTTTTGAAAAAAGATTTTTTTTACTCTGGGCATATGCAATAAAAACAACCGCGCTTATTAGATATGAAATAAGAACGCTGAAAAATAATAATGTGTACATGTATTTCTCCCCAAAAATTTAGCGTGTTTTTAAATACGCCTTCAGGTCATCAATATTACAAATTTTTTTCTTTTCGATCATTTCCAAAACATCAGCCCGGATCAGGTTTTTTGCGAATATTTTCTTCAACTTAACCGTTTCATCCCTGTTATAGATATCTTTTCTTAATCCCGCGAGCCGCTTGAAAGACTTTGCGTATTTTTGAAAAACAGAGGCGCATTCTTCTTTTATTTTTCTAGACATCCCGGGAAATGCCCCCTGCGTTGAAATTGCCATCGATATTCCGTTCTTATGCAGCACAGACGGAACATAAAAGTTACACTCCTTCGGGCCATCGACAACATTCACAAGTAAATTCATTGCCTTGGCATCAATAGCAATTCTTTTATTTACCCGTTCATCATTTGTTGCCGCAATAACCAGAAATTTTCCTTTTAAAAATTTTTTTTTGTATTTATCTTTCCTGTGAATAAAAAGTTTCTTCTTTTTCAATAATAACAGCGGGGAGCATAATTCGGGGCTCACAACGCTTATCCTGGCCCTGCCCTCAAGCAGAGATTTTACTTTGCGCAAGGCCACTGCCCCTCCCCCTATCACACAACAGGAGACATCTTCCAGTTTTAGAAATATCGGATAAAGTCTCATCTTCACTTTTTTATTTTAAGAAATTTCTCAACGCCCTGCCGCACTCCCTCAACAACCGCCCGCGAAGAAATAGTAGCGCCTGTAATCGCCTGGATGTTGTCTTTGGTTTCACCTTTTACCAGCACAATATCTCTAGCGATCTTACCTTTGAACTGGCTCAAAAAAGCTGATTCTGTCTGCTCATATTCAACATCGCTTATTTGCGAACCAAGCCCGGGAGTTTCCTTGTGTTCAAGCATCTTTACGCCTGTAGTTTTCTCCTTGCTGCCTATGCCTACCAGAAGATTAATGTCCCCTGCCTACCCTTTTCCGCTTAGAGATAAACCCCAGCCGACAGCTATCCGTTCTTTGTCATAC
>DAOVNL010000220.1 GCA_030630245.1 Candidatus Omnitrophota bacterium
GCAATAACACTAATTGATAATAGTTCAATAGATGAATCTTCAGTCCTTATATATCACATGGATTTATTTATCGGCCCGGATACAAGCTTTCTTCATTTAGCCAGCTGTATGGGAATACCCACTGTCGGTTTATACGGGGCTACAGACAGAGAGTTTATTTACCCTTTCTTTCACAAAGAGTATATCGCCAATTCCCGGGCAAATATGGATTGTATGCCCTGCTATCCCGGGCCGAACGGCGGCAGCTGTAAATCAAAAGGCCCGGGGCCTTGTATGGGAAAGATAACTCCGGATGAGGTCATGGAAAAAATCAGGCAGGTGTTAAAAAAATGATCAGAAAAATCTTTATAACCTTTGCTTGCGTGAGCTGTTTTTATTTTTATGTAAGGTATCTCGAAAAAAGCATCTTGTATTATCCTATCAGGCAGCTGGAGTTCAGCCCCTCAGACATAGGCCTGCATTATGAAGATGTCTTTTTTACAGCAGGTGATAACACTAAACTCCATGGCTGGTTTGTGCCCGCTATAGATCCCAAGGCTACTGTTATATTTGTTCATGGTAACGGCGGCAATATCAGCCATCGTCTGGATAAGATAAGGGTTTTTAACGGCCTTAAGGTCAATCTGTTTATTTTTGATTACCGTGGTTACGGGAAAAGCGAAGGAGTACCCGGCGAGCAGGGATTGTATATGGATACTCAGGCGGCCTATGATTATATCAAGCAGAAAGATCCAAACGGGAAGCTTATAATTTACGGAGAATCCCTCGGCGGCGCGCTTGCTATTGATTTGGCCGGCAAAGCGGATATTGACGGACTTATACTCGAGGGAACGTTTACCAGTGTAGCGGACATGGCAAAGATAATCTATCCCTGGCTGCCTGCAGTATTACTTAAGACTAAGTTCGATTCTATATCCAAGATCCCGCATGTAAAAGCGCCAAAGCTTCACCTCCACGGTGAATTTGATGATATCGTGCCCTTTAGCATGGGCAGGCGGTTGTTTGAAGCAGCTAAAGAGCCGAAAAAGTTTGTTCTCATGGAAGGGATGCATAATGACGGGTTTTTTGTCTCCGCGGTAAAAATGCGCAAGGAATTGAAAGAGTTTTTCGCCTCTTTGTGAAATTATTCCTTAAGTAAATAAGACTATTTGTTTTTTATGATACTCAGGTATGGCCGCAGTTTTTCAAGTGTTTTTTTCCCGATTCTCTTGACCTTAAGCAGGCCGTTAATATTATGGTAAGGACGTCCGGCTATGATCCTTTTGGATATAACCTTGCCGATGCCGGGGATTGTCCGCAGCTCTGATTCTGTTGCGCTGTTTACATCTACCAATTCTTCTTTAGGCAACTTTTTTAAAGAAGCTGTGCCGTTATTGAAAACAGAAACTTCTTTGGATTGAAACGGCTTAGTGGAAAAATAAGCAACTACAGGCAGATGGTCTGAATATCCGCGGCCTAAATGTTTGCCTTTGCCTTTCTTTGACCTTTGCCAGCGGTATATTTCATCGTCTTTAAATAAATAATCGGCATTGAACCTGCTGAATGAATTATCAACATAAGAAATTCCTTTATCGTCATAAAGCGCGAGGCCTAAGATTATTGAATCCGGGCTGCAATTCCGGCCAAAAGAATTATAAGACCAGCGCATATGAGAGTCCAATTCAAGCCATAAGTTATATAGATAGCCGGAATTACCTTTTCCGGTAAGAATTTTTTCATTTACAAGCTGCCGGTTCTTTACTGTTTTGAGAATATGATTGATGCCTGTTATGCCGGATGTGTCATTAAATTTTGGATAGGAGAGAAATGTCTCGTATTCGTTGTAGTTAGAATTAAAGTCACCGAGTATTATGAAATCGGTTTTCTTTTTTATTTTTTCTATTTCTTTTTTTAAAGTTTTTGCGTAAGAAACCCGTATACTTTCCGGGCCCTGCTTGGATTTCCAGTGATTGATAAAAAGGATCAGAGGAGTATTGTCGATATTGACAGTAGCCATAAGAATATTCCGAGCGGATTTATCGTGTATTTTTATCTCTTTTTTACTGATGATGGGAAATTTGGAAAACAGAGCGCATTTTACAGCCGTGGGTTTGGAATCCGCAATTGCTTGATAAGGATAATTGACATTGAATTCCTTTAATCTTTGCTGCAGGCAAATGAGGGCTTTTTCGGATTCTATCTCCTGCAGGGCTATTATATCGGCGCCCAAGTCCTTTATTACTTTTGCGGTATTGCTTAGTTTAATATTAAAGGTTTTTTTGTTCCATCCATAGGGATTGCCCGGGATATATTCTGAATATTCTGTCCCGTCCAGGACAAGATCAAAGAGGTTTTCAATGTTATAACTTGCGATCTTAAAGGTTTTGGCCTGAGCGGGACAGGAGACAGAAAGAATAATGATTAAAGATAATAAAAGTCTGATTGTGATCCTCAAGACATACTCCTATTTATTCTCCAGCTGCCCCAGGGCATTTTTTATGGCAATTCTTACATTTACTGGCTCTTCTTAATTATCGAGCAGCTGTTTTA
>DAOVNL010000170.1 GCA_030630245.1 Candidatus Omnitrophota bacterium
GGATTGCGGGTTATGCCGGAAGATGTCCTGGTGCTTGATATTATGGGTGTCTTGGCTCAAGTTTACAAATCAGCCGATATTGTTTTTGTCGGGGGCAGCCTTGTGAAACACGGAGGACAGAACCCCATTGAACCGGCGCTTTGCCTTAAGCCGATCATATTCGGAAAATACATGTTCAACTTTCATGAGATAGAAAGGATGTTTTTATCGGCCAAAGCGGCAGTAACAGTTGATAGTGAAGAGGAGCTCATGCAAAGTCTTGATGAGCTTATCCGGGACAAAGGCAAAAGGGAGAGCCTGGCGGCCAATGCCAAGGCTTTAGTTTCGAAAAATCAGGGCTCTGTCAAAAGAATTGTCAGTTTCTTGATTGAGAATAAATTGATGGGTGAATAAAATTTTTTAGTTGTAATGTTAACTAAAAAATATATAATGGTTAACAATAGAAGGGATTTTATGAAGCAAAGGAATAGCAGATTTGTTTTTATTATATTACCTGTCATTTTATTTGCAGCTTGCCCGCATGCTGAGAGCTTTGCCGGGGACACTGAATCCGCTGTTTATTATCTTGAGCCTGTGTTCGTATATCCGTCATTGATTGATGAGTATTACGCTAATTCGCTCAGGACTATTACCTATATTGATAATGGCCGGAAAACCAACAGCCAATCTCTTACAGGTTCTCTGGATCAGATAAGCGGATTAGATGCTGCTATGAGAGGGGCATTTGATATACAGTCTGATTGGCAGATAAGAGGGGCAAGTTTTGAGCAGACAGATTTTTTGATCAACGGGGTAAAGGTTAATGATCCGCAGACCGGGCATTTCAGTTCAGACATCCCTTTTTTTATTGATGATTTTGATAAGGTCATTCTTATAAGCGGCCCGTCAGCCGGAGTAAATGCCGCTTCCCGCCAGGGAGGGTCAATAAGCTTTGTTACAAAAAAGCCCGCGGTTCAGGAAATAAAAGCACGTTCTGTTTTCGGAGATAATGACTATTCAAACCAGATGCTCTCAGTCTCATACCCCGCGGGCAGTATTTTTTCAAGAACCAGCGCTGGGATCACCTCCAGCAGCGGATACCGCTATAATACTGATTTCAGGATATTGAAAATATCCCATGCAAGTTTTTTAGAAAACAGCTTAGGCGAGATGGAATTCATCTTTGGATTCATGGATAAGGAATTCGGGGCAAACGGTTTTTATTCTGAATTTTTCCCCGATCAGAAGGAATTCACAAAAACGGCCTTTACGAGCCTGGGATTAAAATCAGACTGGAAAAATGTAAACTTTAATCCGCGGGTATATATGCGCCGCCACGAGGATCGCTTCCTGCTTGATAGATCAAATCCTCACTTTTATGAAAATCTGCATACAAACCGTGTATTAGGGGCAAAGCTTGATATTGTCCATGAACTGCCCTTGGGGAAAATTTTTTCCGGAGCTGATATTGCCTCAGAAAGTATCGACAGTTCAAGCTTAGGCAATCGGCAGAGGCAGCGCAATACGCTTTATTTTGTTTATTCAGGTAATATAGGCCGCTTGATTTTTTCCGCAGGCGGTACAGGTTATTTTTATGAGGGGTTGGAGGATATATTTGTGCCCGAGTTAAGCGGCGGGTATATGCTCAATGAGTTCCTGAAGCTTCGCTTGAGCTTCAGCCAATCTTTCCGGGCCCCCACCTTTACGGAATTGTATTATAACAGCCCCGCGAACATAGGTAATCCGGGCCTTGAGCCTGAGGAATCCAATAACTATGAGCTGGGTGCTGATTATGCAGCCTTGGGCTTTTCAACGGAGGTTACACTTTTCAGGCGAAAAGGGAAAAACCTTATTGATTGGGTAAGGGAAAAGTCTCAAACCGTGTATGAGATAAGAAATGTCTCCAGAGTGGCCACAGAAGGTATTGATGCCGGATTTAAAATTCACCCTGAAAGTTTGAACGAGTTTAACCCTTCTTTAAAGGAGATCTCTTTTGGATATTCCTATGTAAGAAGGAGCAGGCAGGAAAGTGAGCTTGTATCTAAATATGTTTTTGATTACCTAAAACATAAATTTGTTCTTGCCGGAGAATTTCTTTTGCCTCATAGTATATCCTCAAAAGTGCAGACGCAGTATCTTCAAAGGATTGACATGTCAGGGGACTTTATAGTCAACACCACTTTTTCAAAGGAAATAAAATCATATAATGTTTTTATTAATATAGATAACCTGTTTAACCATGGCTACAGCCGCAAAGCGAATATTCCCATGCCGGGAAGGTGGATTTTTACCGGCGTAGAAATTAAATGGTAAAAATCTGCTCGAGTGACAATCCGGCCTTCCGTAACCCATCCAGTAATGTTTTATTATTATTGATAATTTTATATTATTTTTTATTTTGTTTGTCGATAAAAATATAAAAGGTGATGAAGAGAGAAGTGCTATTTTCTATTTTCGAGGTCTGACCCCTCTGTTTTTTTCACTTTGTTTTTTAGCTTCAGTGCGGAGGAAAGGACTATAGCTAATACAGGCAGGTTCCATTTTATTTTTAAATATAAATATTTTTTCTTCAAAGTTAAAAAAAGGTATTGTTGATTGAAAAATATATCCTTTTTTTAACTCAATTTTGTTTTTAACCTTTTTTAACCTTTTATCCTCAGCTAAAAAATCATTGAATACATTAGAAGAGTAAATCAAGTAATCATATTCACCAAGATATTTATAAAAACTATCCTTGTTTAAAGAGAAATTTATTATATCCCAGGAATTTTGTTGAAAATAAACATGTGTTTCAAAAATAACTGCAAAAATATCCACACTTTGAGAAATCATGCCAATTTTAACCTTTTCTTCAGGCTTGTTATGCGAAATATATTTATATACATCACTATATGGTGATTTTTTGACAGGAGCACGTGAAAAAGCAAATAAAGAAGCGATGTTGCTAAATCCATAATGTGCAAAAATTGGTCTACCTTCAGGGATAATGAATGAAACTGCAAAAAATTGAAATATTAAAACTGTAATAGTGTAACTCAATAGGCATTTTCTTAATATATTTTTTTTTATGGATAGCAAGGTTGCAGCACATAACATAGTTACTATTGGTAAGAAAGGGATCATATAGTCTATGTGGCTTTGAAGATCGCTTTTAGGAACTGCTGATATTATAAGCAGTGGGATAGCTATAAGAAAAATTAAAATATTTCGCTCCTTTTTCTTTTTTAAAAATAAAAAAGAGCAAAGGATA
>DAOVNL010000188.1 GCA_030630245.1 Candidatus Omnitrophota bacterium
AATACTGCGCATGAAATACGTAACCCGCTGGCCTCAATTTCCGGCTGTGTGGAAGCGTTAAATGAAAACCTTGTTTTAGAAGGCAACAACGAAAAACTGTTTAAGCTGATCATGAAAGAGACTACGCGCTTGAACGATATAATTAACGGGCTGCTTGAATATGTGAAGCCGCGCAGGCTGCAGCTTGATGGGGTAAACATCGGAGAGCTTTTGGACGAGGTGATATTTCTGGTTGAAAACAGTAAGGATTCTAAAAAAAATGTCTTAATAAAAAAAGAGGGGCAGGAGAACGCTTTGAGTGTAATCTGTGACCCGCGGCAGATGAAACAGGTGTTTTTTAACCTGCTCATTAACGCGGTTGAGGCAGTAGATGAAAACGGACGCGTAATTATAAACCTGGGGGCAGACTCTGAGAATGATGAAGTTGTGATAAGCTTCAGCGATAACGGACATGGAATTTCCCAGGATCATATGGAGACGCTTTTTGAACCTTTTTCCAGCGGCAAGGATACAGGTGTAGGATTAGGCCTCGCGATAGTTTTGAGTATAATAAAGGAGCATAAAGGAAATATTAAAGTCGAAAGCAAAAAGGGTAAGGGGGCGAAGTTTTCCGTCTGTTTACCATTAAAGGGAATCAATACAGGTGAGGACAATGCGGGGAAAGATACTTTTAGTTGATGACGAAAAAGACTTATTGGAGTGGTTGAGCGTTGTATTGGAAAAAGAAGGGTATTCCACGCGCTGTGCTGTTTCCGGAGAAGAGGCGCTTAAAATTTTCAGCGCTGAACCGTTTGATATGATTATCACGGATATTAGAATGACACCGGTCAACGGCATTGAACTTCTCAGGCGGGTTAAAAATCATAATCCGGAAATTGTTGTCCTGATGATAACCGCGTATGCTTCTGTTGAGACCGCGATAAAGGCATTGCGATACGGGGCATATGATTACCTGATCAAGCCTTTTAAGCTTGATGATATTAAGCTTATAATCAAGAAAGCGTTCTCTCAGAAAAGAATTTATACAGATGATAAAAATGTACAGAAAAAGCTAAAGGAGCGGTACCGTTTCGCTAATATCATCGGTAAAAGCGCTTCTATGCAGAAAATATTCAATCTCATAGATAAAGTTGCCAAAACCAATACAACGGTATTGATCAATGGGGAAAGCGGAACCGGAAAAGAGCTGATTGCCAAGGCAGTTCATTTCAACAGTTTAAAAGCCGATAAGCCGTTTGTCTCGATTGACTGCGGTGCTTTGCCTGAAGATCTTCTTGAGAGTGAGCTGTTCGGCCATGTTAAGGGGTCTTTTACCGGAGCTATTTCGACTAAACCGGGATTGTTTGAGGTTGCCGACGGCGGGACTTTGTTTTTAGATGAAATAGGTGAGACATCGCAGGCTATGCAGGCTAAGCTTTTAAGAACTTTACAGGAGAGGGAAATCCGGCCGGTAGGAGCGACCAAAACCATCAAGGTGGATGTCAGAATCATCGCGGCGACTAACAGGAATCTGGAAGAAGAGGTTAAATGTGAAAACTTCAGAAAAGATCTCTTTTACCGTATAAGCGTGATTAGCCTGTTTTTGCCCCGGCTTTCGGCACGAAAGGAGGATATAGAGGCGCTGATGAGCCACTTCCTGAAAAAATACCAGATGCCGGGCAGGCCCGTAAAAACAGTTTCTAAAGAATGCATGGACTTGTTCTTAGAATATAACTGGCCTGGTAACGTTCGTGAACTGGAAAACGCGATTGAGAGCGCGGTAACTTTATCTGAGCATGATAAGATTACTCCGGATGACTTGCCTGAAAGAATAAAAAGAAGGGCGCAATCCGGTGAATCCGAGAGTGTTGACGCGGAATCTCTTAAGGGTAAGGTTGAGCAGTTTGAAAAAGAGTTGATCGCGAAAACAATGAAGGAAGTTGGGGGCAATAAAAACCTTGTCGCGAAAATTCTGAAGATGACCAGAAGAAATCTCGATTATAAGATCAAAAGATACGGATTGTAAGTAAGGAAAAAGTAAAAAGGAAAAATAATATACAATTATCAAAAATTGGCCAAATTATCGATAAACAATGGAATGATATAAAAAATCAATACGATAATATCGATCTGGTCCAGTATATCATCATGCCGAATCATATCCATGGTATAATAATAAAATTTTAATATTTATTATTATCAAGATACATCCCTAAATGTATAAGCAAAGAGGCTTTGATTTCTTTTAATTCTTCTATGGAAACTTTCCCTAGAGATTTTACCAGCCGTTTTTTATCGATGGTTCTTATCTGGTTGCATTTTGCTTTAGAGCTTTTTGAGAGCCCTGATTTTCCAGAGGATAAAAGCGTTTCAAAAGGGTAAATCTTTTCTGTACCGGAAGTGATAGGGATAACAGTTACCGTTTGCGCGGCTTGATTATTTATATCATTGGAAATTATTAAAGCGGGTCGGGTTTTATTGATTTCGGAACCAACCGTTGGATCCAGGCATACAAGATAAATCTCACCTCTTTCAGGAAATCTTTTCATTTCCATCCTTCTATCTCTGATTTTTCCCAGTCAGCCCGCAGCCTTGCGTCTTCTTTAGATGCCGCGTTATAGCCTTTCCACAGGAGGTTTTCTATTCGTTTCTGCTTTTCCCGTTCAATCTTTTCCTTCAATGCCTCGGCAATGAACCGGCTTTTATTATGTTTATTAGCTATTTTTTTTGCTATCTCATCCGGCAATGTAATATTCAGGCGTGTCATGCGTATCACCTCCTGTATAAAGTATACAGCATATTATGCGCATTGTCAATACACAGGACGGGGTTTTAAGTAACAAGGAAAAAGTAGGGGATGGGCTTGCCCCATCCCGAGACAATACCCCTGTCCGATACAATGACAATAATAAAAATGGTTCTTTCGCGTCTAATGTGTAATTTATAAAAGATGATGGGGAAATTTTTAAGCGAACTTACAAATTTAGGCAAATACGCGTTGTGTTTTTGGGTACCCTTTTG
>DAOVNL010000002.1 GCA_030630245.1 Candidatus Omnitrophota bacterium
CTCATGCACTTGTGTGCTTGTGGTCACATAAAGTATTAGCACCAATTTCTCGGTGTTATCCTTAACTTGAGGGTAGATTACCCACGCGTTACTCACCCTTTTGCCGCTATCCCGAAGGATCGCTCGACTTGCATGCCTAATCCACGCCGCCAGCGTTCGTTCTGAGCCAGGATCAAACTCTCCAAAAAAAAAAGAGTTTTTTTATGGCCATCATTGACACGAGCTTGGCTATATTTTTCTAATTTTACAAAGAACAAACATAAAAAAAACAGGACACCTGAAAATGCCGCTGCTAAAAATTACTGCTTTTATTGATTTTCGGAAGACTTTATTTACTACTCCATCCTTCCTTGTAATCTTTAGTACATTTTTATACAGTTTTGTACATCTTTTTTGTTTTTTGTCAATGTGCTACATTTGTTATTCAAAACGTAAATGAAAATATACCATTTACTGTCATCTCTGTCAAGTATTTTTTTAATTATTTTTATTTTTTTAAGACAGATGTTTTACGCTAAATCCGATGGTTGCCTGAGCCACAATTTTCTCATCAACTTTGGCCTTCGCGTCCATTATTCCTCCGGTATTGAGCATCTTCAAAGCCTCTATTTCTATAATCAGCTGGTCCCCGGGAACGACGGGAGCTTTCCACTTGATCTCAGCTTTGCCGAAATAATAACGCACATTGCTCTTTTCAACCCGTTTTGTTTTCGCGTATAAAACGATCGCTGCCTGCGCCATTGCTTCTAAGATCAGCACACCCGGCATGACCGGCATAGTTGGGAAATGCCCTTCAAAAAAATGCTCGTTTGTCGTGACGTTCTTTACCGCGATTATTTTTTTACCTTCCTGTATTTCAAGTACTTTATCTATCAGCAAAAAAGGATATTCCTGCGGCAGGATTTCCTGCAGTTCTGTTATTGTAAGCATTACTTTCTCCTCTTTTTTTGAACTTTGATTTTAACTATCAGCATCTATCTTTTCAATCAGCTCTTTCTGCGAACATGAACCGACGCCGAGTTTGCCGACCACTACACCCGCGGCGTAATTAGAAATATGCGCGGCTTCATTAAAACTTGCCCCGCTCGCCAAGGCGAGCGTAAAAGCACCGATCACTGTATCGCCTGCTCCGGATACATCAAAAACCTCCTGAGCGCGGGTCGGGATATGCACGGGCTTTGTCCCTTTAACAAACAATGCCATACCCGCCTCGCCGCGTGTAATGAGTACAGCGTTAAGATTCAGTTCCCTCAGCAGTTTTTTTCCGGCAGCATTAAGAGACTTTAAACCCACAATTTTCAGCCAGGCTGCTTTCTCTGCCTCAAATTGATTAGGTGTGATACAAGTCACTCCTTTATAATATGAAAAATGCTCTTCCTTGGGATCGACCGTTACGATAAGTTTTCTTTTTTTGGCAATGCTTAATATCGCTTTTATTAAATAAGGACTGATCACTCCTTTGCCGTAATCTTCAATTATTATTGCTTTAAAACTTTTCGCGTTTTTCTTTACATAGGAGATTATTTTATCGGCTGTCTTTTTGCTCAAAGGGCTGATATGTTCCCTATCCACCCTTACTACTTGCTGGTGACGCGCCACAATCCTTGTTTTCAATGTCGTATCGCGTCCGCTATCAACAATAATCCCTTTGATGTCCGACTTACGCTTTAAGTGGTTTTTAAGCGTTCTGCCCCAGAGGTCGCTTCCTATCGTGCCTGTAATGGCCGCGCTTCCCTGTAGATCCCTAATACTGCAGGCTACATTGGCCGCTCCTCCCGGCATAAAAGATTCTTTTTGAACATGCACGACCGGCACAGGCGCCTCAGGTGATATGCGTGATACATCCCCCCAGATAAACTGATCCAGGATCAGGTCTCCTATAACCAGGATTTTCGATTGCTTGAATTTATTAAGCAAAGATATCAGCCTTGCTTTGTCAATGCTCATAAGATCTTTCCTTTTTTTATTAGCTTTAAAATATATGCGCTATTCTAACACAGCACCGACTGCTGAGTCAATCAGGAATCAGGCAGCTCTATCTTTATCAGGGTTGCCTGCGCTGTGCCGATAGGAACCTTAAGCAGAATGATCAAAGGCACCCTGCGCATATCCGCGCTGAACCAGATACGCATGCTGCCTTCAGCATTCAACGAATCGTCAAACTGCCGCTCAGACTCCCGCGTGGGCTCCACCTGAAAAGCCCAGAAGCGCCCCGCAGGGGTTTTAATAAACCGCTCTCTACGCGCGTATATCCTGACCGGAAAGTTTTTCTTGCCCGCGTTTACCACAATATCCACCGGCTTGTTTAAGAAAACATTGTTCATCCTAAAATAATAGAACACGCCCAGCGGATCCAGGGTATCGGCGGTAATATCAAGCACATATTCGCCTTTCTTGTCCACCGCATATACCTTTTGTTTTTTAAAGTCATAATCCATTTTCTTGAATACAAATTTCTTATTTATATGTGTCTGCGAATTGTACCTGAGCGGCTTGAACGTGTCCGCGTCAACAATTGATTCTATGCTTCCTTTTACATTATAGAAAAAGGAAAAAAAGCTGGTTGTCCAGGCCTTTAAAACCACCCGGCAGATTTTCCCATTATTCTGCGTTTGGTCTTTTTTAACCTCTAAAGTAGCATCACCCACATGTATCCCCAGCCACGAAACCTTATAGGTCAGTTTTTCTCCTGGTACAAGCTTTCCCATCGGAGCAACTATTGTTCTTACGATCTCTGTTTTGGTTATAGAAGCGGGGCCGCCCCGTGTTCTCTTGCGTGCTTTAAAAGAACTGCAGCCATTAATACTCAGCATAAAAACCAGAAATACGATCAAAATTAAACTTTTTCTGTTCATAGAATCCTTTCCCCTTAAAGCATCCTCAACACCTGCTCATACACCTCTTCAGGCGTGATCCTGTGCATGCAGCGGTTATCCGTGCATTCCTGCACATAGCACGGTATTTCACAGCCAACGTCTTTTTGTAAAATCACTGTTTTGCCCACTCCGACAGGGCCGGTCAGATTCGATGACGTGGGACCGAAAATCGCCACTGTATTTGCACCCACCGCGACAGATATATGCATGGGCCCTGAATCTGCGCTTATTACACAACATGAAGCTTTCATTATTGCCGCCAGCTGATGCAGTGTGGTTGAACCGGTAATTATTACCGGTTTTGTTTTCATCATGGATTCGATCTTTGCGGCCAGATCACTGTCTTTTTTCGCTCCGGCAATGACCACTTTCAGCTTGTTTTTTTGAGCGAGCATATCACCCAACTTGGCAAAGTTCTCCGCACTCCAGCGCTTCATTTTCCAGTTTCCGCCGGGATTGATAACCACATATTTTTCTTTTCGTCCGATACCGTTTTCTTTTAGGATCTGCTGCGCTTCCTGAACATCTGTTTCATTTATAAAAAATTCACAGTTGCGGTCCTGCGCTTTGATCCCGCAGCTTTTAAGAATATTCAGAAAATAATCGATCTTATGCATCAGCTTATCCGGCGCGGGAATTGACCTGCTCAGCAGAAAAGACCGGTTCTTGGTATTATAACCTGTGCGGCTTGGAATGCCGGCCAGGAACCCGATCATTGCCCTGCGCAGTGACGGATGCAGCACATAAACCTCATCAAATCTTTTCTTCCGAAGGTATCTGATGAATTTTATCTTTGCCAAAAGCGTTTGGTGCTTGCCGTATTCATCATAGACTATTATCTCATTGATGCGCGGATTGTTCTTTAAAACATCCTCACAGCGGGAAATAACCAGGCAGGCAATATGCGCTTTCGGATTTGCAACTCTTAGCGCCTTAAGCACCGGGGTGGAAAAAACAATATCTCCTAACCAGTTTACATTTATAACTAAAATTTTTTTCATTTTCTTTTTACGCGTCTGTCTTTAAAAAATGTATAATAGCCGGAAACCTGGACCCAGAAGATCAGCATATTATCCGAGCTTTGAGATATCCTGATCCGGCGTATTGCATAGATGTCGTTTAAGGCTGTCCTTGCGTCAGGATGCGTTGCCAGCGCCGCTTTATAGCCGGAAAGTTCTGCCAGCTCCTTTACAAAAGGAGTAAAATTACCGCAGGGATAACAAAGATAATCTATAACTGTATTAAGCTTCTTCTCAAGGACGCGCTTGGACTCTCTGAGTTCTCTAATCGTAGAATCTTTACTCAGCGTATCCAGCAGACAGTGGCTCAGGCCGTGGCTTGCGATCTCAATAAGCTCATCGCCGTTAAGCTCTCTTATCTGCTCCCAGCTCATCATATCCCCTCTGCCCACCCATTCAGGGACAACCGATATCGTAGCCGGTATTCTGTATTTTTTTAAAATAGGATAGGCATCCGTATAGTTATCAAGAAATCCGTCATCAAAGGTAATAACCACAGCTCTCTTATCCGGTTTTTTATTTTCTCTTAAAAGCTGCACGTATTCATCCAGGGATAGGATATGATAATTTCCCTTTTTTAAAAAACTCATCTGGCGTTCAAAACTCTCGGGAGTTACTATCAAGCGCGAATTCTCCGCTCCTTGCGCAATGCTGTGGTACATCAGCACAGGGACCGAATAAACATTGTATAAAAATATGCCGGTAAAAATACTCACGGCAACGAAAACTATTAAAATGATTTTCTTTTTCATGAATCTTTCTTTATAACTTCTTCATAAACCTTTTCTATATCAGCGGTCATCTTCCCTAAGTTAAACCTCTCCTCAACCTCCTGCCTTCCCTTCTGCCCCAGGCGAATCGCTAAACTCCTATCCTCCATCAGGCGCATGATCGCACCAGCTAAGGCCATGGTATTTCCCGGCTCAACAAGCAGTCCGGAAACATCATGTTTTATGATCGAAGGTATCCCTCCCACGTTTGAAGCAACCACCGGAACTCCGCAGGCCAGCGCTTCTAATATGGACAGCCCCAGTCCTTCCTGTACGGAGGGCATTACAAATATATCTATCTCCTGAAGTACTTCCGCTGTATTTGAAATAGATGGCAGAAAAAACACCTTTTCAGAGATCTTCAGGCTTTCCGCCTGCTTGATAAGTTCATACTTGATCTTCCCTTGGCCGAAAATAAATAAACGCGCGTCATCAAATTCGCGGATAACCCCAGCCATTGCCTCAATAAGATATTTATGGCCTTTAACCGTGGACAGCCTTGCTATAATACCCACGGTTCTAACCTTATAATCGGGATCTGACCTTTTAGCCAGGATCTTAAACTGGTCAACATCTATTCCGTTATATACCAGCTTCACCTTTTCTTCGGGCACGTAAAAATCGATCATCAAATGTTTTTTCACTGCCTCGCTTATAGCGATTACCCGCTTGCCCCAGCATGGATAAAGCTGCCTGCCCATATTGCGCCGGAAAAATCCGTGGCAAGTGGACATAAAGGGAATCTCAGTAAGCTTGCTCATATAACTCGCCAGGATCTGCGTAACCCGCGTTTGGGCATGGATAATATCAAACTTCTCCTTCCTGTTTAGCATCAACAGCCTGATGAGGCTCATAATGATCATCGGGTTTAATTCGCTTTTTGTATTGATCGGAATATCGATCGTGCGTATTCCGTTTCTGTTAAAAAGAGAAAGCATCTCTCCTGAGGACGACGCGCAAACCACCTCATGGCCATTATTGATCAATGCTTTAGCCAGCGAAAATATATATGAACTTATCCCGCCGAAATTAATATGTGTTGTTATAAGCAGTACTTTCATAATTCCTTTAGTTAGCCGGTTCCCGGTTATCCCGTTAATCAATTATCTTAGTTACTTAATCCCTGAAAGTTATCTGACAACGGCCTTAACCGGTTAACGGCCAGCGTCAACTGATTTAGGCTGCATCAGATTCACTGCCGCCTCATATACCTCTTCAACCGTGATCTCTCTCATGCAATTCTTCCTGAAACATTTCGGACTGTAGCAGGCAGAGCAAGACAACTCTTTTCTTATTAAAGCAAATTTTTCGGCAAATGGCAAATGCCGCACCGGGTCCGTAGGGCCGAACAGGGCCACAAAAGGCACTTTTAAGGCCGCGGCGATATGCATCGGCGCGCTGTCAACCGTTATCAAAACCGCGCAGTGTTTGATCAAAGCGCAAAGCTGCATTATCGATGTTTTACCCGCGGCATTTACCGGCCTGCACCGCGTACGCTTTATTATTTCCTCAATAGTACCTTTGGAATACTTTGTGCCCGTAAAAACAATACGCGCGTTGAATTTATTAGCAAGCATATCGGCAACTCTCGCGTAGGACTCAAGCATCCAGACCTTGCTCACCCAGCGGGGGCTTGCCAGCGCGTTTATACCGATAAGCATCTGCCCGCTGCTATACCAGTTCTGCTTCAGGAACTCCTGCATATTCCTCTCATCATAAACGCTTAACCATAACTCAAGCTTTTTATCAATATTGCTTTTGATCCCAAGGCCTTTAAGCACCTGAACCTGGTGTGTTACCGGATCGCAGTTTTTCATTGTATCTTTGATGCCGTAATTGAGCAAAAATCCCAGTTTTTTATTGTTAAAGCCAAAACGCTGTTTTATTCCCGCAGCAAAAGCGATCATATGGCTCAGGTTATTATTTTGAAAATCAACGCAGAAATTAAAATCCTTATGCCTGATCGCCATGATCTTTTTCATAACTTCAAAAAATCCCTTATGCCTTAAGATTATCAAGTCATCAATATACGGGCATAACTGCAGGACATCCTTGAACTGGTTTTTTATCAGAACCTCAATCTGAGCATTGGGGAATTTCGCCCTTATAGCCCGCAAAGACGGTGTTATTAAAATCGCATCCCCTAAAGCACCCAGTTTAATCACCAAGATCCTTTTCTTGTTTACCACATCCTTATAAACATCGATAGTCTTTCGCACAAGAACCTCTAAGGAGAAATTGTCTTCGACCTTTTTTCTTAAATTCCTGAGGCATTCATCTGCGAGTTTCTTGTCTTTTAAAACCCGCACCGCCGCGCCCGCGATCGCATGTGCATCGGCCGGCTCAACTAAAAGCCCTTCCTTTTCATGCTCAATTATCTCAACAACACCGCCGACCTTTGTCGCCAATACCGGAACACCCACGGCTCCTGCCTCAATAACCACCCTTCCGAAGGCCTCTTGTGTTGTTGTTGAAAGCACCAGAAGATCAAGCTTTTTCAATATACCCGGGACATCCTTAACATTACCGAGAAACTCCACCTTATCCGACAGGTTAAGGTCATCAACCATTCTTTTGAGTTCATCTAAATACTGATTTTTGTGCTCCGGGGCATCCCCGATAATTAAAGCCTTTGCCTGCGGGAATTCCCTCAATATACCAGGCAATGCCTTAATAAAATGCTTATGCCCTTTAAGTGGGGTTATCCTTCCGATAATCCCGATCACCTTTTGCTGTTTTGCAGGCATTGTTTCTTTTTTTTCAAACTTAAACTCATTCAAATCTACGCCGCGGTAGATCAGTCGTATTTTTTCCTTACTAACACCGAAATCATGCATCATGTGCCTGCCGATTACCTGGCTAATGACTATTCCTCTTTTTCCCCAGCCCATAACGCGCGAAAAAAAGTGCCTGCTGTAATATCCGTGGCATGTTGTGACCAGCTCCGCTTTTGTGGATAGTGTCGCAAAAAAAGCGATCCAGGCAGGCACACGGCTTCTGGCATGCACGATATCTATGTTTTCCTTTTCAATAATATCCTTTAGTTTGACCACGCACCAGATAATTGAAAACAGGGATTTCCTGTGCACAGGCATTGTATAGTGCACAGACGAGGTAGCCTCAAGGTCTTTAACAAGTCTTCCCCCCGCAGAAACAACAACTGATTTATACCCGCTTTTGATCAAGGCATCAGCAAGATCTACGACTCCTCTTTCTACTCCCCCGCTTTCAAGCTCGGGAAGGATTTGTAAAATATTCATAAAAAATCATTTCATGATTTAGCTTTAAGGTCTAAGCCTTAAGCCCTATATTAACCGCTAATCAATTACAATTATCCGAAACTTTTTCAGTTCGTAATTTTTTTACTTATAGCTTATTAACTATAGCTATTTGATTATTTTTTCTTTTATTGCTTTATTCAGCTTTTTATTGTCATCGAGTTTTTCAAGCGAAAACACCCCTTTTTCAAAATTCGTCAGCTCATCATAAAGCGCGTCGTGATGGGCAACGCGCATGATCTTCTCTTTTTCAAGATGATCAATAAATTTTTCATGCTTTGTTTTTCTTCCAGCAGTTTTTTTCTTCAGCGGAAACACTATAGTATATGCATCGGAAGCCGCTGCCTCAGAAACCATAGAGATACTCTCTCCGGTCACAACCATAACATCAGAAGCCCCTAAAATTCCGTTGACCGCAAAGTCATAATTCTTCTCTTTGGGAAAAACTTTAAAGATACATCGCGGATAATTTTCCAGGCTCTTTTTTATATACTCATCGACATTATTCGGCGTGCGCCTGGATGTGGAAAGCAAAAGCCAGGCATTATGCTCATCCGCAAACTTTTTAAGCTCCTCAATGAATTTTTCCGCAAGCCCCGCATCAAGTGAATAATATTTGGAATCCCCGCCAATGAGAACCCCGATCTTAAGCCCTTTCTTCAGGTCTGCATGTTCACAGAGCTGCTCCCTTGCCTGAGCCAGGCTCTCGGATGAAACCATGTTTAAAGCCCCGTGCGTCATGACCACATTCTCTTGCTGTCTTGCCTCATCATGATAAGGTATGATGGAAAGATCAAAATCCTTTTCTGAAAAAGGCGACGGCTTCATCAGGCTTACTGTCTTTGCCAGGTTTTCCTCACCCAGTAGCAGCGCCGCAGCCCTGGTTGAGGAGCCGGTGCAGACGATAATATCAGCATGAGCGCCTTCAAGCCTATTAAAGGAATCCGCTGTTAATGCCATCTTAAGATACCTCATGGGGCAATGGAGAATTTTCCCGAACAGAAAGGTAATCAGGTTAAGCAGTTTTTCCGCAAAATGATTTTTAAAAACAACATCCAGCTCAACGGTCTTTACCGGGCTGGTTTGCTCAAGCACGGACTTTGCTACAGCCTGCGCCTGACGCAGGTGGCCGGTCATTCCGTCCTTAAGGATCATAACCGTCCTTGCACTTGTATATTTCCAGCGCCTGTTTCCCCAAAGCCAAAGATACGGGTTTTTTCTGATATGCCGTTCGAGCAGATCGCGGTATTCCGCGGCACCTCTTTTTACAAATTCCTCAATGTCCTCACCCTCACGTTTCTGTATGCGTTCCTCGATCACAAGCTCATGGTTAAAGCCGCTTCCATGGCGCAGGTTAAATGCAGGCAGGATCGGACTGCCTGTTTTTCCGGCTATTCTAAAAGTCCCGTCAGCAATAAAAACAGGCCTGCCGAAAAGATCCAGCAGCTGTCCCACCCTGCCGCTTTGGTCCCCGATCATACCGACAATGTTGTTTTGCTTAAGGTTCTTAACGATCTGCCTGAGCTGCACCCCCTTTTGAATGACTGTTGTACCTCTAATCTCACGGTTATAGTTAAGCAGGTCATTTAAAAAATAGGGCTTCTGCACTCTGGCTAAGGCATGCATCTTATATCCGTAATGAGCTGAAATGCTCGCGCAGAGTTCCCAGTTGCCGTAATGCGCGCTTAAGAAAACAATTCCTTTTCCCCCAGCAAGCGCTTCTTTGATCCTGTCTATATTCCTAACCTTTGTATATTTGCCGAAATACTTATCACTCATGCGAGGCATAAGAAAAAGTTCCGTAATATTCAGGCCGAAGTTCTTGAACATCTTTAGAACAACCTTTTTACGCTTTTCCCTGCTGAGTTTTTTTCCGAAAGCAGCCTTAAGGTTGGCATTGGCTATCCTTCTTCTTTTAACGTGGAGATAATACAGCGCCGCACCGACAAAAGCACCGAAATTAAGCACCGCGTTTATCGGCAGGATACGCGTTAGCAGCACCAGAATGCTAATCGGTAAATAAAGCAGATACGCGTTCCAGGAATCTTCTCTCATTTTTCTCAACCTCTAATTTGATTTTCAACACCAATATCTCAACCCCAGGCTGTTTATCTCTCATTACAGCCTTTATTCTCGGCTCATCCTTTGCCGTGGTTATGATCAATCTTACCTTTAATTCAAGGCTCCTGGCAATAACAGATTTAAGCTCAACATCTGTAAAAGCATGGTGGTCCTCAAAATAAAAATTTTCCACTATCTGCGCGCCCAGACCTTTCACAGTTTTCTCAAATAACTTCGGCTTGGCAATAGCGCACAGCAGCGCGACTTTTTCATCCCTAACAAATGAAAGTTCTCTCTTCTGAGCCTTATTTATATTATATAAAAACTCAGGAACATGACTGCTCTTGAATATCTCAGCCTTTTTATTATATGTGCGCAATTTATTTATTATCTCTTCAACTTTTCCGGGCGCCTGATCTGTGTGCGTGAGCACAAAAACCTGAGCATTGCCAAGATAGCAAAAAGGCACGCGCAGCAATCCCCGGGGCAAAACATACCCGAACCCGAAGGGATTCAGGCAATCAATACAGACAATATCAAGGTCCTTTCCTGTTTTTAGATTCCCAAAGGCATCATCAAGCACAGCAACTTCGCAGCCCATTTCATGCTGTGCCAATTTAAGCGCGGCAAGCCTGTCCTTATTGATTATAACCTGTGCCTCGGGAAACCTGTTTTTAAGCATCTGCGGTTCATCCGCGATAACCCCCTTGCCTTGAATACCTTTATAGCCGCGGCTGATTATCGCAACACGCTTTTTCTCCTGCAGCAGATATTCGACAATTCTCTCAACAAGAGGCGTTTTGCCTGTGCCTCCCACAGTTATATTTCCGACACTGATAACTTTTATATTATGTCTGCTTACAGGCATAATACGTAAGCGGTAAACAAGCAGTCTAAGAGTAAGGATACCGGAATAGATCAGCGATAAAAAGTATAAAAAAATCCCCAAGACCCGGCTTTGGGCATCCTTTTTTTTGCCCGCTATGATAAGCAGCAGATATTTCTTCATTCCTTTTCTGTCTCTCTCAGATATTCCAGCCATGCTTTTATCTTTTTCTCATAGCCCATTTCAGCCGGTTGATAATACTTCTTTTTTTTACTCATATACTCCTGTTTTGCATAATGATTCTTAAAATCATGCGCATATTTATAACCCGCGCCGCGATCCAGTTTCTTTGCGCTTTTATATGAGGCGTCCTTCAAATGATCGGGAACCTCCCGGCTTACTTCATTTGCAACATCATGCGCTGCTTTTTCAATGCCTAAATACGAGGCATTGCTTTTGGGAGCACAGGCCACATAAACAGCCGCCTGGGCCAGAGGGATCCGCGCCTCAGGCATGCCCAGCACTTCCACCGCATCATATGCGGCATTGGCCAGAACAAACGCATGCGGATCGGCATTACCCACATCCTCTGATGCACAGATCAGAATTCTTCTGGCAATAAAACGCGGGTCCTCCCCCGCATAGATCATTTTTGCCAGCCAGTAAAGCGCCGCGTCAGGATTAGTACCCCGCATACTTTTGATAAAGGCGGAGATCACGTCATAATGATCGTCTTCGTCTGTGTCGTAGCGGATAATTCTTTTCTGTATGGATTCCTCAGCCACCTGCTTTGTAAAATGAATCTTTTTGTCAATGTCTGGCTCTATTGTTAAAATACCCACCTCAAGAGCATTCAAGGCACGCCTTGCATCGCCGTTACTTATGCGACAGATGTGTTCCAGGGCGTCTTTTTCAACCTCAACGCACAGATCGCCTAAACCTCTTTCTTTATCCCTTAAAGCAGCTTTTAATATGGATAAGATGTTCTCCTGTGTATGCGGTTTAAATTCAAAAACATGCGAACGCGAGATCAGAGCAGGAACAACATAGAAAAAAGGATTATGCGTTGTCGCCCCTATCAGGATAATGTTGCCCAGCTCTACATCGTCCAAAAACACATCCTGCTGAGCTTTGTTGAAACGGTGAATTTCATCAACGAAAAGGATCGTACGCATATCACGGTTCTTTTTTAATTTCCTTGCCGCAAGAAGCTTCTCTTTGACTTCTTTTACACCTACCGCAGCCGCATGCATAGAATCAAATTCAGAATTTGTTAATTTGCTAATAATATTCCCCAACACGCTTTTTCCCGTGCCGGAAGGGCCGTAAAGGATAAGCGAGCTGATCCTGTCCGAATTGATCAATCGCCTCAGGAGCTTGCCCTGACCAAGAATATGATCCTGTCCGACAAACTCCTCAAGATTTCGAGGTCTCATTTTTAATGCAAGCGGAGCATTTTTTGAGATCTTTGCCTCTTTTCCTGTTTTTCCTACCTCAAAAAGATCACTTTTAGCACCCATAACTCACCATACACTTTTTATTCTGAAAAAAATTCCCCGCTCATTGCCGTAAACACTTGAGGATTATTGAACCCGGTCTAACCAGGTGGGTACCATCTTAACCAGCCCACGGGCAGGCTAAAGGCAGGTTCCCTATAATCTTTTAATGGTTCAAAATATTACCAAGTGCTCACAAACATGGCAGGGAAAATTCTATTAAACTTAATATAACACAAAACGCTGAAAAAGGCAAGGAAAAACGGCGCCTGAGCATAGATTTTCCCCTCTTAATTTGAACTCCGGTTCAATCTCCTTAAGTACCTCTGCATATATAGATTTTTCTTCCTATCAAGATAGCAAACGATCATGTCCCCTTTCCTGAGCAGCGGAGCCATGAAGCGCAGAGATTTTTTAAAGTCATCAACTGCAATGGAAATAACAATATTATCAAGATCTTTTTTGGAGCGTTTAATAATAAGCAATCCCCCATCGACAAAACCATACACAGTGCTCTTAGGCATCCTTTGCAATAAAGAGCTGATCTCTTTCCTTTCCAGTTTTTTGTTCGATGCGATATTTTTAACATAGCCGTCTTCGGAAAACTCAAATATCTGGTGATTGGCAAAAAACAGCGACTTGTCTCTGAACAACGGGCTCACTGTCTGATAGATCATCTTCCAGGTTCCGATCAAATCACTTTGTTTTGCCTTTCTGGATTTCTCGGCAAGCTCATTCTCAGCTAAGCTGACATTGCATGCGAGCAAAAAACAGCTGAAGATCAAAAGGAATTTTTTCATCTTCTCTCATCCCTGTCAATTTTTAAGATACTTATCTACAATTTTACTTTCAATTATGTCTCCAGATAACCCGATCCTTATTCTATATGTCTTTTGCCCTATCACCCCTTCTATTTCATAGAGTTTCTTGCCATCTTTTCCCTCAATAATTTTGGCTTTAACAACTTTTAATCCTTTCACCTCTTTTCTTGCCGCAAGCAGAATATTACCCGGAACTCTGCTGATTGAAACATCGCTTTTTATTTCTTTTGCCGAACCGCCCTCCTGGACATTTCCTTTTGAATCAACCATTACTTCAAATGCCTTCTGCCCCACTGCTCCATCAATCATATAGATGATCTGCCCGTTTTCTTTTGTGATTATCTTTGCATCAAGAAGTCTGATACCGGAAATTTCTTTTTTAGCCGCTTTGAGCACCTTTTTAGGTACCTGTGAAAGTGGAATACCCTCTTGTGTATCCCTTGCCCGGCTAATGCCCGGCAACAAAAGAAGTAAGACAATTAAGGTTAAAAAGAGTATTGTTTTTTTGATCTTCATTTTCCCTCCGTTTTTTTGCTTATTGGGTTTAATTATCCGATTATCTAAAATAAACGGATAATCCCTGCATTAACAAATGAATGCCGATAGCAGCAATAAAAAGACATAAGATCTTAGAGATAACCATGCAGACCACTTTGCCAAGAATCAGATAGATCTTATCGATAAACCTGAGCATCAGCCAGGTGAGCGCAAATACAACGAGTATTGATACCGCCGCAACCCCAAATCCATGCTCCGTGGAAGTAACCAGTACGCTCATCATCGCCCCGGGCCCGGCAAGTATGGGACAGGCTATCGGAACCGCACCGATATGATGCGCGTCCTGGCCTCTAGAACTTAAAACCCCTTTGACCAGTCCTCCAAAAACCAGATGGTCGATGGCAATGATTAAAAGCAGCAATCCGCCCGCGGCCATCA
>DAOVNL010000175.1 GCA_030630245.1 Candidatus Omnitrophota bacterium
ATCGATGAATTAAACAGGAAAGTGGATAGTGCCTTATATCATGCGGTAGTTGAACGGGTAGAGGCACTGGGCTTTAGGCAGTGTTGGATACAGGAGCTCAAAAGCGGCAATATCTATTTTCCTGATTTTGAAGCATCAAGAGTTTTTAATCAATGAGACTTAGAGTTTTTATCAGCGTGCTTGAGAAAAGCTCTGTAGTCGAATTGACCCTGAGCGACCGAAGGGAGTCGAAGGGTCTCAGGTTTAATTCCCAGCAGCTTGTTGCGGGGGAGTTGACTACGGAGTAAACGGTAAGGAGAAAAAAGTGGTTAAGATTAAGCGGGCTTTAATTAGTGTCTCAGATAAAAGCGGTCTGGATAAATTCGTAAGATTTTTGCATGAGTATGGGGTTGAGATCATTTCTACGGGAGGCACGGCGAAATTTATTCGCGGCCTCGAAGTACCGGTAAGACTGGTAAGTGATCTGACTAAAAGTGATGAGATGCTTAATGGCCGCGTTAAAACACTGCATCCAAAAATTCACGGCGCGCTGCTTGCTTTGCGTGATAATAAAGAGCATTGTGCTGAAGTTAAAAAGTTCGGCCTTGAACTTATCGATATGGTAATAGTAAATCTTTATCCATTTGAAAAAACAATCGCTGATCCTAAAGCTTCAATGGATGAAGCGATCGAAAATATTGATATCGGCGGCCCTTCAATGCTCCGTTCCGCGGCAAAAAATGCTAGAAGTGTTGCCGTGATATGCAATCCGGAGCGTTATGAACAGGTAATGAATGAAATGAAGGAAAATAAAGGCGCGGTGAATAAGTCAACCTGTCTTGAACTTGCCGCCCAAGTATTCGATCTTACTAACGCATATGATAAAAGCATTGCCGATTATCTTAAGAAAAGGGAGCCGGAGGGGCTCATTAAGAAAACACTGCCGCAAAGACTAACGCTTGAATTTGAAAAAGTACAATCATTGCGTTACGGAGAAAATCCGCATCAGCAAGCTGCTTTTTATAAAGAAAAAAAATCCGGGCCCAGCGGAATTGCCGGAGCGCGTCAGCTTCATGGCAAGGAGTTATCATTCAATAATATCCTGGATCTGGACGCGGCCTTAAATATTGTAAAGGATTTCAGCATGCCTGCTGTAAGCATAATCAAGCATAATAATCCCTGCGGAGCGGCAACTGCGGAAAATATATCTTTAGCGTACAGGGATGCCTTAGCCTGTGACCCTCTTTCTGCTTTCGGCAGTATTGTAGGGGTAAACCGGGAGGTTGATCAGTCCGCGGCAGAGGCAGTATTTTCTGCTGATTTCCTCGAGTGCATTATCGCCCCGGGGTTTTCCCGGCAAGCGCTTGATATACTGAGGAAAAAGAAAAATCTGCGTATTATGGAAGTTGATGAAATGCCTGAGATAAACGAAGCTGATACCGGCGCATTAGATTATAAACGTATAACAGGCGGATTGCTCATCGAGGATAAAGACTTCATGAGTGTCTACAATGAAAGCTTGAGGGTTGCAGCCGGCAAAAAACCGGCGGAAGAGCAGATGCGCTCTCTTTTGTTTGCGCAGACAGTGGCAAAACATGTTAAGTCAAACGCGATTGTTTTAGCTCTTGGAACAAAGACAGTTGGTATAGGAGCAGGGCAAATGAGCCGGGTTGACAGTGTGATCATTGCCATAAGAAAGGCGCAGAACAGGACATTAGGTGCCGTACTGGCAAGTGATGCTTTTTTTCCCAAAGCAGACTCGATAGAGGCCGCGGCAAAGGCCGGGATATGCGCCATTATCCAGCCCGGAGGATCCATAAGGGATGAAGAAGTTATTCAAGCCGCGGAAAAAGCAGGCATTGCGATGGTCATGACAGGCGTCAGGCATTTTAAGCACTGAAAAGAGGAATATAGCTATGAATTACCAGGAAGCAATAAACTATTTAAACTCATTCACTGATTATGAAAAAAATATTGATTATATATATCAGGATATAAAACTTGAAAGGGTTAAAACTTTACTCCAGAGGCTGGATAACCCGCACAAAAAATTCAGATCAGTGCAGATAGCCGGCACTAAAGGCAAGGGCTCTACCTGCGCGTTTATCTTTTCTATTCTCAAAGAAGCCGGTTATAAAGTAGGATTGTATACCTCTCCGCATCTGATTGACTTTAAAGAACGGATTAAAATAAGCTACGAAGATGATATGGCCGAGATCAGAGAACGGCTTATTGAGCAAAATGAGGTGAGTGAACTGGTTGAGGAGATTAAGCCTCATGCCGATGAGATCAAGGGGTTGACCTTCTTTGAAGTGTATACGGTATTAGCTTTTCTTTTTTTTGCCCGAAAAAAAATTGAATTTGCCGTTCTTGAAACAGGTTTAGGCGGCAGGCTTGATGCGACTAATGTAGTTGATTCTCTTGTATGTGGTTTTTCCAGTATTAGTATGGACCATATGGCAATGCTGGGCAATACTATTGAAAAGATCTCGCGTGAAAAAGCTGGAATTATAAAAGATAACAGTTTAATTGTGAGTGTGGTACAGCCTCCTCAGGCATGGCGTGAAATTGAGCGGGTATGCAAAGAAAAGAATATCCGGTATTATCAGGTTGGCAAGGATTTTATCTATGATGTTATCGGTCAAAATCTCGATGGAAGTATTTTTGATTTCAAGGGCATCGCTGATTCATATCAGAACCTGCATATATGGCTTGTCGGCCCTTTTCAGATTCTTAACGCGGCATTAGCTGTGAGTGTAATACAATTATTGAGGCAGCATGAAGTCGTTATTTCTTCGCTGGCTGTTAAAAAAGGGCTGGGAAATACGCGCTGGCCGGGAAGGATGCATATTGTTCACCGGAATCCGTTTCTTATTTTTGACGGCGCGCAGAATCCTGCTTCCGCCCATGCCCTAAGAGCAGCAATCAATATGTTGTTTATTCCGAAGAAGGCTATTTTAATTTTCGGTGTTTCCAGGGATAAGGATGTGCGGGGAATGATCCCGCATCTTGCCCGCAGTCAAAACCTTATTATCCTGACTCAATCTAATAACCCGCGGGCAATGGATGTTGATACCCTGGAGCAGAAAATGCATCCGTTTAAGAGGCTAATCAAAAAAACTAAAACAGTCGGCGAGGCATTGAAC
>DAOVNL010000123.1 GCA_030630245.1 Candidatus Omnitrophota bacterium
AAAATCCCCGATTTAAGACAAAGAATTTTGTTTACTTTGGGATTAATTGCGATTTATCGTTTGGGATGTTTTATCCCGATTCCGGGTATAAATGGCGATGCACTGGCTCAATTTTTTGCCAATGTATCAAGTAAGCAAGGCGGAACGCTCTTTGATATGATGGATTTATTTACAGGCCGCGCATTGTCGCAGATGACAGTGTTTGCTTTAGGTATTATGCCTTATATATCAAGTTCTATTATTATGCAGCTTTTGACGGTTGTTATACCGCATTTTGAAAAACTGGCCAAAGAGGGCGGTGATTACGGTAGAAAAAAGATAACCCAATATACTCGTTACGGAACAATAGGTTTGGCATTATTTCAGTCGTTTATCATTAGCGTATATCTGGAAGACCCGTCGCATTTTATGGGATTGCCGATAGTTGAGCATGGAGGATGGGGCTTTAGGCTGCTTACAATAATCACGCTTACATCCGGTACCGCGTTTATCATGTGGCTGGGAGAACAGATCACTGAGCGCGGCATAGGAAACGGCATGTCGATAATAATAACAGTCGGTATCATATCGCGCCTGCCTTCTGCCTTGCGTTTTGTTGTACAGCTGATTTCACCGTTTAGTCCGGAAAAAAGGCAGATCGAGCCGTATACCCCGGTTATAATGCTTGTATTGCTGGTAGCTGTAGTTATCTTTATTGTTTTGATAACCGAAGGCCAGCGCAGGATACCGGTTGAATACGCGAAAAGAATTGTCGGCAGGAAAGTTTACGGCGGGCACAGTACATATATACCTTTGCGCGTAAACCAGGCCGGAGTTATCCCGATAATTTTTGCTCAATCAATAATTCTTTTTCCGGCAACTGTGGGGCAATTTATACCGCAGCTTCAGAACTTTGCCCAGAGCCTCATGCGTGGACAGCTTTTATATACTCTTGTGTATACACTGCTGATAATCTTCTTTGCTTATTTTTATACGGCAGTTACCTTTAATACGCAGGATGTCGCGCAAAACATGAAAAAATACGGCGGATTTATCCCCGGCATCAGGGCAGGAAAACCAACCGCTGAATATTTGGATTATGTTTTAACCCATATTACTTTACCGGGAGCGATGGCCTTAGCGGCTGTTGCCGTTTTCCCGGATTTAATTATGTCCTGGCTGAAGGTTCCTTATATTGTGGCCAGTTTTTTTGGCGGTACGGGATTGTTGATTATTGTCGGTGTTATGCTTGATACAATGCGCCAGATAGAATCGCATTTGCTTATGCGTCATTATGAAGGTTTTATGAAAAAGGGACATTTGCGCGGACGCAGATAAAAAGGAGCGCTAAAAAAATGCGATTAGTTTTATTAGGGCCTCCCGGAGCGGGTAAAGGAACACAAGCCGGAGTTCTTTGTAAAAATTACAGCCTGATGCATCTCTCAACAGGCGACCTATTGCGTGAGGCGGTAAAAAACAATACACCCGAGGGAGTACAGGCAAATTCTTATATGGACAAGGGAGAACTTGTGCCGGATGAGATCGTAGCCGGGATGATCACCGAAAAGCTCAAGAAAGAAGATGTGAATGCCGGATTTATACTTGATGGGTTTCCCAGGACAAAGAATCAGGCTGAGATACTTGAAGCAGCGTTAAACGAACTGAGGCTGCCTTTGGATATGGTAGTTTATTTTGACACAAGTGAAGAAACGATTTTAAAACGCCTTACCGGCAGAAGAATTTGCCGCGCTTGCGGTAAAATTTTTCATATCACCAATATCCCGCCTAAAAAGGAGGGGGTTTGTGACGCGTGTGGGGGGGAGCTTTATCAGCGCAATGACGATAAAGAAGAAACTATAAAAAATAGGATAGAAGTTTACAATAAACAGACTAGTAATCTGATAGATTATTACCAGCAGAAGAAAATACTGAATAAAGCTTCTGGTGATTTAGGTGTGGATGAGTTGTTCGCGGTACTGAAAAATACATTTGAAAGATCCGGCTTAATATGAGTTTAAAAAAAACGAAAAGTGAATTAGCAAAAATAAAAAAAGCCGGCATAATAGTAGCAAAAACATTAAAACTTTTAAAAGCGAAAATCAGGCCTGGAATTACAACAAAGAAACTTGATAATGAAGCCGAAAACTTTATCCGCAAAAGCGGAGCAATCCCGGCTTTCAAAGGTTATCGGGGGTATCCCGCTACCATTTGCGCGTCTGTTAATGAAGAGGTCGTACACGGAATACCCGGCGGAAGGATTTTAAGAGACGGGGACATTATCAGTGTTGATGTCGGAGCAGAGCTTGACGGTTTTTTCGGAGACGCGGCAATAACTTATCCTGTGGGCAGGATTAGCAAACAAGCGGGAAAGCTGATTGAGGTGACCCGGGAAGCTCTTTATAAAGCGATCAATGCGGCAAGAAAAGGAAATCATCTGAGCGATGTTTCCCATGCCGTGCAGTCGCATGCAGAAAAAGCGGGTTTTTCTATTGTCCGGGATTTTGTCGGGCACGGGATTGGAGCAAGCCTGCACGAAGAACCGCAGATTCCGAATTTTGGAGAGCCGGGTTATGGCCTTAAGCTTGAGGCAGGAATGGTTTTAGCGATTGAGCCGATGGTTAATGCCGGGACCGCGAAAGTTGTTGTTCTTGATGATAACTGGACAGCCGTAACAAGGGACAGAAAACTCTCAGCGCATTTTGAACACACTATATGTGTGACCAATGCGGAGGCAGAAATTTTTACCAGGGTTAAATAAAAAAAAGGTATTATGGCAAAGGAAGCAGGTATACAGGTTGAAGGCAGGATTCTTGAGACATTGCCCAACGCGATGTTCAGGGTTGAGTTGGAAAATGGACATAAGGTACTTGCTCATGTTTCCGGAAAAATGCGAATGCACTTTATCCGTATTTTACCGGGTGATTCGGTAACCGTAGAGCTCTCGCCTTATGATTTGACGAGAGGAAGAATTATTTATAGAGGTAAATAAAATGAAAGTTCGTTCAAGTGTGCGCATTATGTGCGAAAATTGCAGAATAATTAAAAGAAAAAATGTAGTAAGGGTCATCTGTAAAAATCCCAAACATAAACAGAAGCAGGGATAGGAGGATACTGTGCCGAGAATTCTTGGAATTGATTTACCGAAAGAAAAAAGAATCGAGATTTCTTTAACCTATATTCATGGTATAGGAAGAGTTATTTCTAATAGAATATTAAACGTTGCGGGTATTGATCCCGGCACACGGGCAAAAAATTTAACAGAAGATGAGGTCTCAAGAATAACAGCGGTGATTCAGAAGGATTACCGTGTGGAAGGGGACCTGCGCCGTGAGGTTTCTCAAAACATTAAGAGGCTTATGGATATTGGGGCTTATCGCGGTTTGCGTCATAAACGGGGGCTGCCGGTTCGCGGACAGCGCACTAAAACCAACTCAAGAACCCGCAAAGGCCCGGTTAGGCGTTCCATGGGAAAAAAAAATAAAAGATAAATACTCAAAACAGATCCCGTGATAAACTCGGGATTAATTCGGCCCTGCTTTTGCTTTCACAAGAAAGCGCGGGGGCTCATTGAAGGAGATAAAAGTGGCGAAACAGAAAAAAACCAAAGTACGCAAAAAGATAACCAGGCATGTCAGTGAGGGAATTGCTCATATTCAGGCAACATTTAATAACACTATTATTACCATTACCGATAATAATGGTGATGTGATTTCCTGGTCAAGCGCAGGTACAAGCGGTTTTAAAGGTTCGCGTAAATCTACTCCATTTGCGGCTCAGATTGCTGCTTCAAACGCGGCAAAAAGATCCCGCGAAGCAGGGATGAAGGAAATAGTGGTATTTGTCAAAGGGCCTGGATCCGGCAGAGAGTCGGCAATAAGGGCTTTGCAGGCTGCCGGGCTGCAAATCACTTTGATTAAGGACGTTACTCCGGTACCGCATAACGGATGCCGTCCGCCTAAAAGAAGAAGAGTATAGTACTAAGATATCCCCTTACGGGGACTCCAGCTCGGATATTTACCTTGGGGTAAATTTCCGAGGGGCAAGTAAAAAGGTACCCCCTTACGGGGACTCCAGCTTGGATATTTACCTTGGGGTAAATTTCCGAGGGGCAGGTAATAAACAAGCGGATTA
>DAOVNL010000204.1 GCA_030630245.1 Candidatus Omnitrophota bacterium
ATGTATGATTTTGTTGTTCTGAATTCCGCCTGCGCCTTATATACAGCAGATCGCGTTTCTTCCATTCAAGAGGGCATTGACCTGGCAAAAAGAATGCTGCGGGAAAAGAAAGCGGCTGAAAAGCTTGAACTTTTAAAAAAACTGACCAATGCAGACAATACTAAAAAAAATAATTGAAGCGAAGAAACCTGAAATAAAAAAAGCAAAGAAGATTCTGCCTTTAGCTGAACTTAAGGTAAAGATCAGAAACAAAAAAATCGTTACCAGGGATTTCAGAAAAGGCATTACAAAAAAGGGTACGCTTACATGTATCGGCGAGCTTAAGATCGCCTCGCCTTCAAAAGGCTACTTAAATAAGCATTTGGATCTGGCCAAAACCGCTAAAATTTACGAAAAAGAAGGAATGATGGCAATCTCCGTATTGACAGACGCTCATTTTAAAGGTAAACTGCGTGATCTGGAACTGGTAAAGAATACTGTCAAAATTCCTGTACTGCGCAAGGATTTCATAATTGATGCTTATCAGGTATATGAGTCTTTATACCACGGCGCTGATGCCATTTTGCTGATCGCGGCCGTTTTAAGCAGAAAAAAGCTCAAGGAATTGCTTGCCCTGGCACATAAATTAAAAATGAACGCGATAATTGAGATCCACAACCCGGATGACCTGAAGAAGATCGATTTTAGGAGTGCGCGGATCATCGGTATAAACAACCGAAACCTGGAGGATTTCTCCGTGGATCTGAAAACCACAAAGCAGTTATACGGAAAAATTCCCGCGAAAATGACCATAATAAGCGAAAGCGGAATAAATTCCAGGGCGGATATGCTTTTTTTAAAAAAGCTTAAGATTAACTCTGTGCTCATCGGAGAAGGTATTGTGAGAACGCGGAATATTCCCTTAAAAATCCGGGAATTATTGGGTAAAGAAAATGCTGAAAATTAAGATCTGCGGCATCACCAACGCTGCTGACGCGCTCAAGGCCTGCGAATACGGGGCTGACGCTTTAGGATTTATCTTTGCAAAAAGTCCGCGCGAGGTAACGCCAAAAACCGCGAAGGAGATCATAAAGCGCATACCGCCGTTCATAGCCAGGGCCGGGGTATTTGTCAATGCCGATAAAGCTCATGTGCTGCGTATAATCAAAGACTGCAGCCTTGACACATTACAGTTTCACGGGGAAGAAACAGATAAGTATTGCGCTTTTTTCCAAAAATATTGTAAAATAATAAAAGCATTTAGAATTAAAGATAAGTACAGTATTGAATGTATTAAAAACTATGTCCATGCTGATGCTTACTTATTCGATTCATACGCAAAGGATGTTTACGGAGGCACAGGATATACGTTTTCTTATAACATAATAAAAAATGAGCGTTTTAAAAAACCGGTGATAATCTCAGGGGGCATTAACGGAAAAAACTGCCGGAAAATCGCAAATCTACTGCATCCGTTCGCGCTCGATGTTTCCAGTTCTATAGAGTTAAAGCCCGGGAAAAAAGATCTGAAAAAGATGCGGAATATAATTAAAAAAGTAAAATTGCTGTAAATAAAAACAGCCGTTAAAGAGGGCAATCATGAAGAAGAAAGACAAAAGAAAAAATCATGTCAGTATTTCGGAAAAAGAGATCAAGCGTAAACTTTACGGGGAATCCAGAAAACAGATGCCCAAAGAAACAGCCCCTGAGCGCGAAATTACGGAAAAAGATATAATAAAGAAACTCTATTCGCCGGAGGAAAAACCGGTGACAGCTCAAGAGCATAAAGAAAAAACCGCTGATTTATTTGAGAATAATGATCAGATTCAGCCGGGCATTCAGGAAGAGATCGATACGCTCAAAGAGGCCATTTCAAACCTTGAGGAAAAGCTGGAAACGTCAATAAACCAGAAAGAGCGCCTGAAAGTAAAATTAGTTCAGAAACGAAAACTGATCAATATCAGGGAAAGACTGGCGGATTTGATCTTAAACCGCATGCCTGAAAAGTTTATTATGCTCCTGATCGTTTTTTTGATCTTCGCCATATTTATGATCATGAAAAGTTTAATGCCGGCAACCGCGCCGATGAAAGAGTCTCCTCAAATGGAGATAAACGTTGAAGAGGCCACAGTACCTGAATCAAAACTTACTCAACCCGAGGCCGTAGAAATTCAGGAAAAGCCGCAGCCTAAGGCAATAACAAGGAAAAGATACACGATACAAGCGGCTGAATATGCCGATGAAGAGGCGGCAAAGCGGTTCATAAATGCCTTGAGAAAACAAGGGTATCTTGTAATGGTCAATACTATTTACAGGGATAAAGAAAAGAAAAAGGCATATTTCAAGATCAATGTCGGCTCATACGGTACTTTTAATGAGGCCAAAAAGTTTAATGAAATTTTCAAAAAAAGAACAAATATTAAGGATTCTTTTATTAAGGAGTTGAAACGTTAATGTCTTTACGACCGGACAAAAAGGGATATTTCGGTGATTTTGGCGGCAAATATGTGGCGGAAACCCTGATAAACGCACTGAAAAGTTTAGAAACCGCTTACAGGCAATCCCAAAAGAGCGCTCAGTTCAAGCGGGAATTGGACTATTATCTGAAAAACTATGCCGGCAGAGAAACCCCATTATACTTTGCCTCCAGATTAAGCAAACAGCTCGGAATAAAGGTCTATCTTAAAAGAGAGGACTTGCTGCATACGGGCGCTCATAAAATAAATAATACACTCGGACAGGCCCTG
>DAOVNL010000061.1 GCA_030630245.1 Candidatus Omnitrophota bacterium
AAAACCATAATGATCAATAAATTTAGCTTTTTCATTGAGACTTCCTCCTTTCATTAACAAACAAATTAAACCATACTAATACAGACTATTTCTATTCATATTTTATATTATCTATATAAAAAATACAACCCTTACGATTATGCGCCTTAGTAATGGCAAAACTGAATCCAGCGCTTATACGCCGCATATCTCTGCCCTTTAAATTAACTGTTATTTGCTGCCATTTGCCGCTGAGCACTACCGGCCCAACCCCGTGATTATCCGAATCAGAATACACACCCTTGAGCCCTCCGAACTTAAATACCGCGATATGTTCTGCGCCGCTTTCTCCCCTGACCCAGAAAGTGAGTTTTTTGGCAAAACGCAGGTCATAACCGCCTTTTTGATTACCCCAATTACCTTTTGGATTAACCCAGTAAATACCCGCGAAACCAAACGGTCCCGCAGCGTTATATTTTATCCTGATGCAGGTTTGGCCTGACTGGACATTTTCTTTCCATTGATCATCAAACTCTATGGCATCGCCATCACCGATCCTCTCGGAAGCAAAGTAATGATTGTCAATAAAGTCCTTATCAAAATAGACCACCAATTCCTGCGTTTTAGGCTTCTTTCCCTGTTTTCCCCGCTTTTCTTGAGCAAAACAAGCAAAAACAGATAATCCTTGCACAATAATACAGAATATTATGATTCTACAAAATATCCTTCTTTTCATATCTATTCTTTCTCTTTCCAGAGTTTTTGCAGTTCAAAATAAGACTTACGCAGATGACGCATAAAAGGAGAATCCGTACCGTCTCCCTGGCTGACAACTCCAAACCATTCTTCATAGTACCAGCCGTCAACAAAAGGCCCCCCTACATTAGGCACTACATCCTGTATAATGTCAGGATATCCGGGAGGAGCTCCTGTCTTCCACCACTCATCAATAAATTCAAACAAGGCGCCGCCTATAGCAACACCTGCTCCCTCACCCGCGCTGTTAATTACCACATCCATCCAGTTGCCCACAAGGTATTCCGCCTGAAAATTTTCCGCGTATTCACGGCTATATCCGTGTCCATAAGCAGGACAGCCATATTCTGTTACCAACGCCGGCCTGCCGGCAATTTCTTTTATCGGCAGCCAGAAATTGTAATATCCGAATCCATGCTTACCTCTATATGAATTAATCCCGAATATATCAACATCCGGGCATTCTTCGGCAAAGATATCGAGAAAATGGATATCACCGTTACAAATCACTACAGGATGGTTCGGATCTACTTCCTTTATTTTTTTAGCAACTTCATTCACAAAATGATAATAGGCTTGAGGCTCAACATCCGCGTTGTTAGCTATTCCGTAATTAGTCTCATTACCTAAAACCCACATCAGAACACAGGGCTCATCCTTATATTCATTTATCATCTTCATTACCGATTCAAGCATATTACGCTGCTGCCCGGGGTCAGAATAATTAGTGCCCGCATCCCAGGAAGCTTTGGAGCCTACCGCGAACATTCCAAGAAAATCGCCGATTATAATACGAATCCCGTAATTTTTATACAGATCCCGGAATATCTTTTTATTGCGTACAAAAGCATGATGATAAACCCTGACTACGTTAACACCCATATCTTTCATCAGCTGAAAATCACCAACTGCCGGCTCATCGCCTTCCTGAATATTATTCTTATTTTTATCTACCCATGCGTCATAAGGGCTGTCGATTTTACCGTTTTTATTTTCATCGGCAAGAGACCAATCCTTTAACGTTCCTATGTCAGGGCTCTGTCCTATTTTTGACGGCTGATAAGCAACTGCTTTGACCATAAACGGCTCGCCTTTAAGACGCATTTGCCAATGTCCGTTTTCATATTTAACTAAACTAAGCTCCCCAAATTCCTTGCTTTCTACTACTGATAGTTTGCTTAGATCAACTCTTTTTTCTACGACATCCTTCGGATCGCAATAAACTAATTTACCGGGATTGACAATAAAAAGATCATTATTCCGGTCATCATCGTAACGCTTTTCAACCCTGATATCAGCGCCGATAAGTTTTATTCCCATCTCAGGATATTTTCTCGTCAGATAAAGAATCCTGTCAAGTGACGCGGGCCCTACATACCAGGGGGTACCCCAGTAAGTCGTTCCGACTTCTTTGGGAAATTGCACCACAAGGGCATAATAGGCCTTGATCGCGTGCCTGATATGCATAGCATTTTCCAGAGCCTGGGCAGTGTAAAACAATTTCACCCCGGGACTTTCCGCTGCTGTTGCCCAGCGGTAGAAATTAGCCTGATGATCTTGAGTGTTCACAAAAGCCCAATGACTGCCAAGAAGTTTTTTTTCTTTCCTATATTTTTCAAACTCAGCATCTTTAAGTATGCTTTTTCTATTCGGATAGATGCCCTCTCCTACTGCTTTTGTTAATCCCTTACGGTTTTTTATTTTGTACTTATAGCCTGATTTGCCAACGTCTTTAAATTCGCCGTATTTTTCATAGTCAACAATCAGTTCTGTGCCCTCATCATGCAGCTCAAAAGCAGGCGGCACAGGCCCAGCATACGCATTTCCTATTACAAAAAATACAATCAGGCTAAAGGCAATTATAAGCTTCAGCTTTTTATTCACGTTGAATCATCCTTTCAATGCTCCCGCAATAACCGTGCTTAAGGGTATCATAACAATCATTTCACACTGCTTACTATACATGGCCACGCCGCTTTTCAAGCTCAAGGCGAATTTCGTGCGCTTTTTCTTCTGTAATTTTATAAAAAACAACTGCCAGTATGGCTATTAAAGAAGTTATAATCGGAAGAGTAATATCAAATATCCTAAGTAGAAATAATGACCTTGCTGCCTGATTACTGCCTAATTCAACATTAAAACCTGACGCGTTAAGAATATGCCCTGAAAAAGCAAATGCTATAGACATTCCAAGCTTTACTGTCCACCAGTAAATAGCTCCAAATACACCTTCTCTTCTGTGGCCTGTGTTAAGTTCATCTAAATCACATGTATCAGCCATCATCGATCCCACGGTTGTAAAAAGTCCTCCAATTCCAAAAGCAATAAAGACAGCAGGCAGGAGCGGTATGATAAATATATCCTTAATTACTATTAAATGTACATAATCCGGATTAAAACACCACCATTTCATTAAAAATCCGAGTATTGAAATAGATGTTGATATGATAAATGCTTTCCTTTTGCCTACCTTTGTTGAGAGCTTGGTTACAAGCGGAATAACAATAAATATTGTAGAAAGAGCCGAAGTAGTACCAAACAATCCATTATATTTACCTCCCATCACTGTATCTCCGCCAAACACAAAATAAATAAGTACATACATTCCTAATCCTGATACAAGCATAAAACCATTGAAAAGGAAAAAAGTAGCCGTGCACAGCTTAAGAAAAGAAGGAACTATAATTGTTTTTAAGAAACCGATTAAAAACTCAGCAATTTTGTTCATGGCGCCTTTAACTGATAAAGCAGCTTTAGCTGTAATAAACTCAACAATAAATGTGATTAAAAGGACTTTACAAATAATAATTCCGGTATAAGCCAGGATTCCCATCCATTCAGGACATTTGATTTCAGAGAGGTAATTTTTCGTATCGTGAAAAAGCCTTTTCATTTCTTTAAGCCCATTATATTCAGGAATTTCAACCTTATCCTCGGTTTTAACAACGGATTCATACCGTTCCTTACAAAAAATAGCAGGCAGTATTCCCAATACAACAACAGCTGATCCCACAGCAAGCGCTATAGTTCGCGCACCTTCGACGGGAGTGTTAAAAAAGTTTTTATTGGCCATAATCCACCAAAACCAAGGACATAAAAGCCATGGGATCTGCCCAAACCAGTTAGCCCAAGCCATTACCCGTGTTCTTTCATGATAATCAGGAGTCAATTCATATCCCAAAGCAATAAAAGGTGTTGCAAAAACAGTAGTGCCGACAAATAAAAGAATGCATCCAATAAGAAAAAACCAGAAATAAAACATTTCACTGTGGCCTGTACCAAGCTGCCATATCAAAGCAAATATGATTCCGGAAATAATCGCCCCAAAAAAGATATACGGCCTGCGCCGGCCAAAACGGGATCTTGTATTGTCAGAAACATAGCCCATTACAGGATCTGTAAAAGCATCTACAAATCGTGGAAAAGACATAATATAACCTATTAATGCCGGATTCATACCCAAACCTAAATTAAGCACAACCGCCATACAGCCAAGCGCAGCAGGAATTAAGTTATTACATAGCATCCCAAAGCCATACGCAATCTTCTGGAAGACAGAAATAGAATCCTCGAGGGCGGTCTTGTAATGCTTCGCCTTACTCATTTAAAGCTCCTTCCCTGTTTTTGCAAATAAAAAACCCATACCATAACGTATGGGCATAAATACAGCAAATGCTATTTTGATTTCTCTATGTTTTAAGCGCTTAAAGCAGCCGCTAATTTCAATCATTATATTATTAAATCCTCTTGAAAGTGCTAAAATCTAATTAAAAGTAGTTAAGAACTAATTCTTCCTAAAAATCTATTTAAGTTAATTTTATAACATAAATCAAATGACATGTCAAGCCCCCAAATTGACAGCTATACAGTGGGGTCTATTGACTAATTAATTCAGATAATTCATTAAACAATAAGCTATCATTTCCACTCTAAAAAAGTCTGCTCCCTCTTTTAATAACTGAACCAGATGCTGCCGGTCTTTATCATCCTTAAATATCTTCCGCCTGTCTATTCCTCGGCTTATTATGTGATATATTCTCCTGGATACTCTATTCTTATTGACCTTGCCATAAAATAATCTTATACTATCTTTGCCGTCTTGTCAATAGTTCAGTCCTGACCCCAGCACCTTAAATCGCCTGCAAAACAAACTGCCCAGCCATCATACTTCTCTCTATTGCTCCAACAATTTCTTTTAGCGGCATTTCATCACCAGTTAATTCAAGCACAGTTCCTTTATCTAAAATCAGCCTTTCTATTTTTGGCTTTTCTGATGATACTTTATACTCCTTCACCCCTTCAATCATCATTTGCATTATCTCAATGCTGTCGGGATAAATTTTAATTATACCCTTGATAATTTCTATTGTTTTTTCAAATTCACCTTTAACAAAATAAGCTGTCGCCTGTTGCTGCAATTGCACAACTTTTTTTTGTAAAGCTGGAGCATTTTCAGTTATCTCGCCTTTTAAATTCTCGAATGAATCCAAATCATGTATAAGCGGATTATACCCTCCTTCTAATTCCTCTTTGTATTCTGTTCCCCAACCTTTAACATAGACTTTCCCGTCCACCATATATCCAAGAAACTCACCTTGTTTATTATTAACACGGTAATAAGACGCATACTCCATAAGCTTAACCTCCGGTCCAAGTAATAATTTAAGGATAAGCGTCATTGCCTCTTCTCTCTCATTCCCGTTCAGAAGTTCAAGAGCTTCTTTAATTACCGCTTCTGTTTCCGCATCGAATTTCTCCACTGCATCAAGCTTTGCCTCAGTTTTCTCCATTTCACTCAATTTCAGCCATTCATCTATTGCATTATATAATGTTTGTTCAGATGGCTTCTGCGCTCCCTGGATCTGCTCAATCCATCCCTTCATAAACTGAACCATTCCATATATAAACATTGAACGGCCATAAAAAACCTTTCTTGCATTATTGCGTTCGGCCTCAGTCAATATTCGCGTAAAAGTATTGCTTATCAGGTCTGAAACAATCTTTCCCTTCAATCCTTTGTGATCACTCAAAGGACTTATTCCTTCAGCATCCTTCCTGCCGATCCCAGTAGCATTTATTACAATATCCGCTTTTTCTATTGCCTTATGCAATTTACTCGATTTATACTTATTAGC
>DAOVNL010000017.1 GCA_030630245.1 Candidatus Omnitrophota bacterium
ATTGTACACTTTAAATTCTTTTGTTTTGCTTTCCCTATTTAAAATTTTCTCTAACTGAGCAGGATAGCTGTTTTCAAAACCTGCTCCTATTCCATAAGTAAAAGAATCTCCTAAACACAAAATATGACATTTATTGTTATCTAACTGATCGAATTTGTATTGCGGGAGGTGTTGCTCAACATAAAGTTTGCTATAAATGTTTAAAGATAATTCCATCAGAATAAGAACAACAATAACGCTGCATAGAGCCAGAAGAAAGTTGAGCAAAAAGAATTTTTTTTAATTCCAATTTTATGCATAGTGTAATAAAATATTAGTTTATTTAAAAAATAATGTTAATTTGTTTCCTGTAATGAAAAAGCTCAACTACTGGAGCGATTTTTTTTAAACGCAGTATTTAGTTAACTGCAAACGCCCTTGTTAGATTTTATTTTACCCCAGGGATTACTTGTTACACAAGTAATTTCTGCCGGACTGTCCCAAAAACCTTACAGCGGAAATGCCTGCTGCCGGAGAAGAAAGCTTGAATCAATTTCGCAGTTGACCTATAATAATACAAAATGCGAAGTTTGTTTTTTGCTGTAATTTGTATGTTTAATATGAATCAGCTGATATATGCTGAAGGAGATCGGGCTGGGTAAAACGGATTATGAATTTGTGAGTGCGTAATGAAGGATGCAGAAGAAAAAAAGTTTAAAAAATTATTCGGAATAGGCCGTGATGAGTTAGGGGAAGTGCTGTTAATAAGCCCGTTTTTTCACGTAAAGCTTTTAGCATCTGAGTTAAAGCGGAAAAATTTTTTTAAAGGCATGATCTTTCATGGGGTGAACGGTTTTTATAAAAATAAAAAAATAACATTTGTAAATACGGGCATGGGGCAGACACTGGTAGCGGATTGCATTTTGGCCCAAGATGCTGAAAAAATAAAGGCGGTAATTTTTCTGGGTGCTGTCGGAGCCGTTAAAGATCTGGAAATTGCCGATACCGTTGTTATCAAAGAAGCGGTTTTCGATACGGAATACCACAGGAAATTCGGAATAAATTTTAAAGAAGGAGCTCAGAAAAAATTTTATCCGGATGCGCAGCTGCTTAAATACAGTTTGAATACAGCAAGCGAAAAAAACTATCACTTAAAACAGGTTAATGTCATCAGCATCCATAGTTTTTGGGACCAGGCAGAGAAAAGAGCTGAACAACTGGCTAAGAACGGCGTGCAAAGTGTTGATTTGGAGTGCGCCCTTTTTTATGCCGCGGCCCGGGAAAAAAAGATCAAATCCATTGCTTTTTGTTTTGTCAGTGACAATATCGTATCACGGCCATTCTGGGGGAATTTCTCCGTAAAAGAGAGATTGGCCATGAAAAACAAAGCATCTGAGATCGTTCGCCTGGGGTTGGAATTATAGCGAAAATTGATGTGATCGCGGCCGATCATGTTAAAATTTAATACCAGATATTGTACTTGATACAAGACTCCCCCACAATAAAAAAATCTTGTTTTTTCATCACAAAATCTTTTAGTTTGCTATATATTGTATTACAATAGTATATAGTAACCAAAATATTGTATAAAATTCTTTAAAAAAGCTAATTTTTACTTGACTTTTTTTGTCTTTAAAGTCATAATTAGTGTTTAGATAGCATCAAAGGTAAAAATAGCTGCTAAGTAAGGCGTTTCGATGATAATTGAGGTGGCGTAGGATAGGGGAAGCAGGGCCTATTTTTCAGAGATATCCGGCCGTTTTTTGATAATGATAGTCTCAAGTTTAAGAGGTACTAAAAAATTGGCTTTAAAGTTTATACCCGTAAAATTAAAGCTTTTTAAACCGGAATCGAAGGCAGCTCTTCACAGATAAAAAGGAGCGTTCGGTTTTTTCTTTAATCGCAAGGGAACTCATTAAGGGGAAAATGACAAAGATTCGCACAGATCTTAAATTTGTACATAACGGCATAAAACTGCTGGTGTTAATTATTGTAATAATGTCTTTTGTTCATAAAGCGGGTGCTTCCGGCGATAAGTTGAAAGCGCCTAAGGTTATTTATCAATCAAAACCTTTTGAGCAGGGGGCCATAGATAAAAAGAATTATTATTTTAAGAAGATCCTGGATAATGAAATAGCTTTTCTGAAGGAAGAATTAAATAAACAAAAGCAGGTACAGGAGGAAGCGCTTGCCGGGCAGAAAGCAAAATATAAGGGGATGCTTAAAAAACAGAAGGCGGCGTTTCAAAAAATCATAGAAGAATCTTCCTATCCGGTCATAGAAGATCTTGAAAAGAAATTACACAAGGCAGAAATGGATATTGCCGAGCAGAAAAAAACTAACGAAAAAGCTCTTATTCAAAAGGAGCTTGAGTTCAGCATGAAAATTAAAACATTGTCCGACCAGTTTGAGAGAGTGGTTACTGAGGCAAGGCAAAAGGAAGAATTTTTCCCCCCTGGCAGGGACGATCAAAAAATAAAAGAACTTACGGCAAAAGTAGATAGTTTGAACGAAAAACTGAAAATAAAACAAAATCTGCATGAAGAAGTCTTAAAACGCAAAGAAAAGGAATATAACGGCCGCCTGCAGAAGATCATTGATGAGTCCAAAAGCGCAGAAAGTATGGACCGTGAGCAGGAAATAGGAGATGCCGGTGCTGCGATTGCTCAGAGGGACTCTCAGATAAGAGTGTTGAACCAGAGAGTAAAAGATCTCAATGAAAAAATTGAAAAACAAAGAAAAGTAAATGAAAAAGAACTGGAAATAAATAAAAAAGAATATGAACAAAAGCATGCGGAACTCCAGGAGAAATACAGGCTTCGAACAGAAGAGGCGGTAAAGGTTTTAGAGGATAAACTGAACAAAAAATACGTTCAGCTTGATGAAATTATCCGGGGCAAGGAAAGGACGTATGCTGAGGAAATTTTTAAAAGAGAACAAGAGCTTGAAAAAACAAAGAAGCAAGCTCAGAATAAGGAAAAGACACTGCGGCAGATGACAGCAGACAAAGAACTTGAATATGGCCGGAGCATAGAAAGAGAAAAACACAAATACGTGAAAGAAAATGAGGCCTTAAAGAAATCATCCGGACAGCTGAAGATGTATATTATAAAACTGAAAGAAGAGCTGAAAACAAAATCGATTATTGTATCTGAAAAGAATAATCAGATTCAAGTATTGAACAAAAAGTTAGCTCTTTATTCCGGGGAAGAAACAAGCCAGGCATATAAAATTTCAAGGATTGTCAAAAAAGAGCTCGAAAATATAAAGAGAGAGAATAAAAGACAAAAGGGCGAGATCGAAGATCTGAAAAATCAGTTGGCTGAGCAAAAGAGTACTTTAGAGATGAAGCTGGCTAAGCAGAAAAAAACGATAATGAATCTGCAAAGGGACGCGGAAGCGGAAATACTGCATAATTCTTTTGAGTGGGAAAAAAAGCTGCGCATTCAAGAGGCTAAATATATAAGACAGATTCGTATTCTTGAAAAAGAAAATGAAAAGCTGCAAAGTGATTATGAGCGCAAGATTGAAAAAGTGTCGGAAAAATTGCGTGGAAAGATTGACAAAGATGAAAAAATCAAAAGCAAATTAAACAGCGTTAGAAAAAATCAAATAGATTTGCTTGAAGAAATGCTTTTAAGCAAAGCAGCGATGATGCAAAAGATTTCGCCTGATTTTAAAAGAGCGCGGAAAGATAAAGCGGAAACTTATTTTAAGAGAGCAATGAGCGCCATACTGAAAAAGAATTATGCGCGCGCAAAATACGAATTAGAAGAAGTTTTGTTGATTGAACCGGATAACCAAATGACGATCAATATGCTGGGGAGCATTAATTTTTTGCTTGAAAAAAAATAAATATCATCGATTAATTGAGATCGTCAACGCTGAGAGGGGGTAAGTAGTTATATGAAAATATCCAGTACACATGAAGAGCATAGTTCGCTGCTTAATGGAACTAAAATGTTTTTTCCTGAAGGAATAATCGGATTTGAAGATCATAAAGATTATGGAATTGTGAACGAAAAGTCCAAGGAACCGTTCCTTTGGCTGCAATCACAAAAGGATCCGGAAATAAATTTTATTATAATTGATCCTTTAGAATTTAAGCCTGATTATAAGCCTGTATTGGCAGAGCTGGATAAATCGGCATTGCAGATCAGCGATATTGATGAATGCCTGTGCTATGTCATTGTTTGCGTACCGCAAGGATCAGATCGAATAAGCGCTAATTTACTGGCACCGTTAATGGTCAATAAACAGAAAAATATATGCAGACAGGTAGTTTTGCAAGAACAGGATTATTCGGTACAACACTTGGTTTTGGATGAAATGCTTAAAAAAATAGAGGATAAAAATGTTAGTTCTTTCACGCAAACCAAATGAAAGTATAATTATCGGGGATAATATTGAAGTAAAGATTGTAGAAGTGCGCGGCGAGCAAGTTAAGCTGGGGATAACTGCTCCGCGTGATATCCCGGTTCATAGAAAAGAGGTATATGAGTCGATACACAAGCAAAATCTAAATGCGGTGCAGAAAAAGCATACTAATTTAGAGAAATTTTCAAATATATTTAAGAAGAAAAAAGGTCCTTCCCAATAAAGATATCATTCCGAAAGCTGCGTTCAAACGCCTGAATTTCTCAGGCGTTCTTTGAGTATTTAAAATAATGCTGAAGTAAACCTACACTTATATATTGCGTATTTTTTTGAGATTCGGGAAGATAAAACAACCGGATTTAATTAAAATAGATCTGAGCGATTTTCAACTTGATGATTTTTTCCTGCGTTTTATTGTAAAGAGAACAAGCGTGGATAATGTCTTCATCCCGTGCTTTTGAGGCAATTGAGTTTTCAAAACAAACCAGTTTTAAGTCAGCATTAGTTATATTGCATCTTTTGCTTGAAGAATTACGTAAAATTCTGTTTTTCTTTGGGCGATTGGATGAATCAGGATGGTTCTTCTTGTTCGGCATCTTTTTTTTACCTCCCTGTAAATGTAAGATGATTCCTTTCAATGTATAAATAATATCATAAGCGTTTTTTTATGTCAATTCTTTTATTTGTAGAGGGGTAATCGGTGAGTGAATGGGGTGGGTATCATATCTTCACGCGAAATAGATTCTCTTTAGCTGTTTGAAACACTACGCGATATCTTTTAAACGTAATTATCCCCCCATTCACTCACCGATTACGAGATATTATTAAAACAGCTTTAATAATAAAAATTTTTTTAGTATAATAACTTTATGAATTATGTGCTGGAATTGAATAGTTTATGCGTTGTTTATAAAAGTAATAATTATTTTAAAAAGGCAATCGATCAACTAACTCTTAAGATTGTCCGGGGAGAAGTGTTTGGTTTTCTTGGCCCTAACGGCGCTGGTAAAACCACGACAATAAAATCGATTTTTAATTTCCTTCCTGCTGCGTCTGGTCAAATAAAAATTTTTGGTGAACCTTCCTGTAATTATTCTGTGCGCGCCCGCATGGGCTATATGCCGGAAATTGCCAATTACTACTGGTATTTAACTCCTCGGGAACTGCTTAGAATGTATGCCGGATTTTTTGGCATGAAGAAACATGCTGCTGATAAAAAAATCGATTACCTTTTTAGCCTTGTGGGCATGCAGGCAGAAGCAAATGTATGGATGAAAAATTTTTCTAAAGGAATGATGCAAAAGGTAAGCCTTGCTCAATCTTTAATAAATGATCCGGATCTTTTGATCCTGGATGAGCCGACAAGCGGACTTGACCCTGTGGCTAGAAGTAAGGTTAGAGATATTATCAAAGATTTAAAAAAGCAGGGCAAAACTATCTTTTTTTCTTCCCATGAGCTTTCTGAAGTTGAGCTTGTCTGCGACCGGATCGGGATTTTAAATAAAGGAACTCTGGTGAAAACAGATAAAATAACCGATATTCTTCAGCAGAAAGGCAATAATATGAGTTTAGAAAGATATTTTTTGGATATAATAACAAGAGATAAAAGATGAAGATAATATTTTTGATAGCGTTGAATCTGCTAAGAGAAATATTTCGCAAGAAAGATCTTTATGTGCTGATTATAATGCTGCTTGTATTAATGTCATATCTTGCTAACGCGGCTTTTTTCGGTATGAAACACATATATAGATATTTAAATGAACTGAGATTATGCCCTGGTTTGAATTAGCATCTTTGGCGGATTCGCATTATATACAGGCATACTTGTTCATGGCCTCAGCAAGACCAACTGATATGGAAAAAAGACATGTTTTAATACTCTTAGCGGCATCATTTGAACGCATAGAGGATTATGGATATAGTTTGCGATATTATAAAATAGCGCAAAAATTTTACCCCCAGGATAAAGGCATAAAGAAAAAAATAAAGATATTAGAAGAGACTTTAAAAGAAACGCCAACAATGAATTAATATTTTTGTTTTGCAGCTAACCCGGATATTTCACATAAAACATGAAATGTTCGGGTTAAGGACGGTTAAAATGAAAGCAGAAAAATGCAGCGAATGTTCACTTTGGAGAAGGCTCCTGGTGACACTCGCGGTTGTTTTACTTATACGCTGTCTTTATTTTGTTCCCGTGCCTGGAGTGAATTTAAGCGCGGTCGTTCAGTTCTATCAGCAGCATATAAATGCCCAGGGCGGGGGCTTGATAGACTTGATGGCCCTGCTGCATATCGGCAAATTGCGTAATATATCGCTGAGCTCTTTAGGAATAATGCCTTTTATCAACGCGTGTATAATACTTCAGATAGTCAGTTTTCTGATCCCGGGACTTAACAGAAAGTTTTTTTATGAAAAAGACGGACGCTCTAAAATGATGTTCGCCACTGTAATTATTGCTTTGATCTTGAGTGTGTTCTACGGTTATCAAGCCAGTCTGGACCTGGAGCTTCTGAATAAATTCCCTGATTTTAACCTGTTGAAATTTACGGGAGTGCTTTTTCAGATAACTACGGTTTTATCCCTTTGTTCAATCGTGCTTCTTTTTATTATGCTTACGCAGGTCATAAACAGATATGGATTTGGTAATGGGATAGGGATTATTTTTTCAGTAGAAGTAATAATAAGATTTATTTTTGCCGCGGATCAATTAGTTGTTTTCTGGGCCAGAAACCTGATTGGCATGAAGCACCTGGTTGTCTTTAGCGGTGTAACTATAGCTTTTATATACTTTGCCAGAAAAATTACCCGAAGTGTAAATAAAATCGAGTTGTACACCGATAATAATGAGCATTTTCATATTTCCATAAGGCCTGTCTGGATGGGAATATGGCCTCTGATCATTACAGAGATAGTTTTCTCTTACCTGGAAGTTTCTTTTGATGCGGCTTCATTTTTCATGGTTTTAATCACTATAATTTTCTTTACGCTCATTTATGCCAAGATAATCTATCAGCCGAGGCGTTTTTATGAGCTTATTTTAGCTTATAAGTGCAAAATAAAAGAAGCAAGGAGTAAAAAGATAATTGATCATTTAAATACTTCGATAACGAAAACGATAATATTAAGCGCGATCTTGTTTATTGCGATTTACTACCTTCCGGTTATTTTACCGCTGCTTCTTAAAATTTCCTTTATGAGCGCGGGCATTTTCGGCGCTTTCGGGCTGATCATTCTTGTGGGATTGTACCATGATATAAAAAGACAGCTTAAATTTTTCCGTAAGATTCGCAGCCTTCCGCTAAAGCAATGGTCTCTTTTGGATATCGCAAGTGATGAAACCGAAGCGGAGGTAAAGAAAGCCTGCTTGAGAAGCAGAAGCATTATGAGCGAGATAAAACCGTCCCACTTTAGCTGGGGCCTGCCGGTACGAACTGCTGCCTCGGGTTATTATCTGTATGTTGCGTTAGAAGATAAAATAAAGGCGGCGCGAACGCTTGAACAAACTCAGAAAGAGTGGAGGAGTAAATCTCTTTAAAGCTTAATTTGAATTTTTAAGATAGCTGATCACCTTATCCAGATCTTCCTGCGTGTCTACACTGATTGTCTCATGCCTGGTCTCCAGTACTTTGATTTTATACCCATGCTCTATAGCCCGGAGCTGCTCAAGGGATTCTGCTTCTTCAAGGCGGGAGGGTTTTAGGCCTTTGAAAGTAAGTAAAAAATCCTTGGTATAAGCATAAATTCCGATATGCTTGTAAAGGGTAATATCCAACCCCTCTTTTTTCCTCAGAAAGTTCGGTATCGGAGATCTGGAAAAATAAACGGCAAAATTATTTTTATCCGTTATGACTTTTACTACATTCGGATTATCAAATTCTTTTTCATCGCTGATGCGGTGTTTTAGCGTTGACATTACCAGCTCTTTGTTTTCAAGCAGGGCATAGGCAACATCATTTATCATGGACGGATGTATGAGGGGCTCATCACCTTGTATGTTAACAATAACCTTGACGTCCAAATCAAAAACTACCTCAGCCAGACGTTCTGTTCCGGATGTGTGTTCTTTAGATGTAAGAACAGTTTTTCCTCCGAAATCGCTAACAGCTTTTTTTATCCTTTCGTCATCTGTAGCAACAATAACTTCATCCAAGACAGAGGCTTCTTTGGCTCTCTCATAAATATGCTGTATCATCGGCTTGCCTAATATGTCAGCAAGCGCCTTTGCGGCAAGCCTGGTTGAACCGTAACGCGCGGGTATAATACCGACAACATCCATAAGTACTCCTTGTTTTAAACGCCGAAATCAGTTTTGGTGAAAATTGATTCAAGATTGCATTTGTATTTTGCGATATTTTCTTTTGCGCCCTCGCATCTGTCGACTACGGAAATTACGCGGACAATTTTGCATCCGATTTCCTGTATAGCCTTAATAGCCTGAATTGTAGATGAACCGGTTGTAACCACATCATCAATAATTACAACCCTGCTTGATTTTTTTAATGCCGGCCCTTCGATCTTTCTTTTCATGCCGTGTTTTTTCTCGTCTTTTCTTACAATAAAACCGTTTATCGGTCTGTTTTTTTTAAAGCTTAAGGCAACAGTTGCTCCGATTATAGGATCCGCTCCGAGAGTCAATCCTCCTATGGCGTCAATTTTGTCGTCTTTGATCATATCCAGCAGTATATCCGCGATCAGATAAGCGCCGGAGCTCATAAGACTGCTTATCCGCCCGTCAAAGTAAAAATTGCTTGACTTACCGCCGGAAAGAATAACACGCTCGCGTTTAAAGGAATTTTTCTTAAGAATTTCAAACAGCTGCTTTTTTGCCTGAGCTTTTTTCTTATTCACTTTTTTCTCTTCTGTAAATTAAAATTGTGATAAAATATTTATAAGAATTATATCCTGATAAACAACTTTCGTCAATAAATATTATAGTCAAACCCGCTTAGTCCATGTTACAATAAAAATAGTTAAGATATTCAATAAAACCATGGAAATTAAAACTCAGATTTTGCGGCATAAAACAAAAGGGGACGGGAATCTGCTTCTGGGCACCTGGCAGCAGGTCGTGCTGGCAGAGTTTGACACCCGGGCAAGGGACAGGAAAATCATACTTACTTTTATAGGCAAATAAAAATGAGGCTGAATAACAGGATTTTATTTACGCTAACATGGCTTGTTGCAGGCTTGTTTTTTGCGCGCGCAGGCCACTCTTGGCAAAGCGCATCACTGACGGCAAAATCCGCGATTGTTATGAACGCGCAAAACGGGGCAGTGCTGTTTGAAAAAAATCCTAATTTAAGATTGCCTGCGGCAAGCACTGTAAAGGTATTAACGGCAGTTATGGCCGCGGATAA
>DAOVNL010000144.1 GCA_030630245.1 Candidatus Omnitrophota bacterium
ACCGGAGACAGCCTGGCTGATGCCATTGTCAGCCGGGATCAATACGGCAGGCCCAGCGTAAAACTGGAATTTACCGGTAAAGGAGCGACCAAATTTTCCAATATAACAGGCGCGAATGTAAACAGGAGGCTGGTAATTGTTCTTGATGATGAGGTTTATTCAGCGCCCATGATCAAAGAACGCATTTCAGGCGGGAACGCGGAAATCACCGGAAGCTTTAGCGTTAACGATGCCAAAGACCTTTCTACTGTATTGCGCACCGGTGCATTACCGGCTCCGATAAAATTCGGGGAAGAGCGTACTGTTGGGCCGCTGCTCGGGCAGGATTCCATAAAAAGCGGGGTTAGGGCAGCGCTTTTCGGCGGTATCGCGGTAATCGCATTTATGACTTTTTACTATTTTGTGGGGGGTATCCTGGCAAATATTGCCCTGCTTTTAAATATTTTGCTGGTACTTGCTGCCCTTGTGATCATGAAAGCCACCCTGACCTTGCCCGGTATTGCCGGTATCGGACTGACTATCGGTATGGCGGTAGATGCTAATGTTTTGATTAATGAGCGCATCAGAGAAGAATTGAAACTCGGAAAATCAACGCGTACAGCAATAAATAACGGTTATGGCCGAGCTTTTCCGGCAATTGTAGACTCAAATGTCACAACGATCATCGCGGCTATTTTGCTGGTCTGGCTGGGCTCGGGCCCGATTAGAGGATTCGGACTTACCCTGATCATCGGTTTGGTGGCAAGTATGTTTACGGCGATCGTAGTGACCCGGATGCTTATTGACATGCTTACTTTGAAATGGAAGAACCTGCCGCTTAAGATGATGCAGCTTATACCTCAGACAAAAATTGATTTTATTAAAATACGGTGGATTTGTTATTCGATTTCGATTGGCCTCATTGTAGCCGGGATGTTTTTATTCGCACAGAGGGGTAAGGATAACTACGGAATTGATTTTGCCGGCGGTTCTCTTCAGGAGTTCCAGTTCGAAAGAACAGTGAAAATCGATACCCTGCGTCATGCCATGTCAAAGATTGGTTTGGCGGATGCCTTGATCCAGCAGGATAAAAAAAGGCCGGAGATTGTTTTGATCAGGACTGAGGAGGATAAGGCAGACGCGATCATAAGTGAATTTGCCAGCACGTTCCCGGATAATAAGGCAGAGGTATTGAGCGTTGAAAGCGTCGGCCCTGTTGTGGGAAGGCTGCTTAAAAAGAACGCGGTAATGGCTTTTTCGCTCGCATTGTTGAGTATTTGTATCTATGTTTGGATAAGATTCAGAGACTTTGCTTACGGGATTGCCGGTGTTGCCTCTGTATTCCATGATGTTCTTGTGGCCATTGCTTTTTGCGCTCTTACAAACAGGCCGATTGATCTGTTAATAGTTACCGCGTTTATGACTGTGGCCGGTTATTCTATAAACGATACGATCGTTACCTATGACCGCATCAGGGAAAATCTGCGCTTAATGCGCAAAACTACTTTCCGGGATGTAATAAATATCAGTATTAACCAGACTCTGGGCCGTACTGTATGGACATCGATAACAACCTTGTGTATTGTTTTTGCCATTTATTTAATGGGCGGGAGGGTGCTGCATAATTTTGCCTTTGTAATGATAATCGGCTTTTTCAGCGGTGTTTATTCAACTGTTTTCATTGCCAGCCCTCTAATCTATGCCTGGGAGAAAAAATGAAGGAAGTCAAATGAATAAAAAGCTTGCCTGTCTTAAAGATTGCCTGTTGAGCGGGTTTTGCTTTAAAAATCCTGTTTTCAGATTAATGCTTGGATTGTGTCCGACACTCGCGGTTACGGTTACCGCGGAAAACGGCATTGGGATCGGGCTTGCCGCGACATTTGTCTTGTTTGGCTCAAATACTATCGTTTCACTGATAAAGAATTTTGTGCCTCAGCAGGTGCGCATTCCCTGTTATATCCTGGTAATCGCGACTTTTGTTACAATCGCTAAATTACTCTTACAAGCTTATGTTCCTTTGCTTTACGCGAAACTGGGGCTGTTTGTGGATATCATGGTCGTAAACTGCATAATCCTCGGCCGTGCCGAGGCATTTGCGAGCAAAAACACGGTGAGCATGGCTATGGCTGACGCTCTGGGCATGGGTATGGGATTTACGCTTGCGGCCGGAGGTATCGGGGCAATACGCGAAATATTGGGGGCGGGAACATTGTTCGGTTTTTCTCTGTTCGGCCCGGTATTTAAGCCGGTGCTTGTAATGATCCTGCCGCCGGGAGCTTTTTTAACCATAGGTGTTATTATGGCGGTTTTAAATCATATTAACTCCGAAAAGATAAAAGCCGGCGCGGATGTTGTAATCGAAAAGGAATAATAAGAGGTTATTACATGGAAATAAATTTTGTAAGAATATTCGGTATCATAATTTCAGCGGTTTTTGTCAATAATTTTGTGCTGTCGCGTTTTCTTGGATTATGCCCGTTTATCGGTGTATCTAAGAAGCTTGATGTGGCTGTGGGCATGGGTATTTCCATGACATTTGTTGTTACAATGTCATCAATAATCACATGGCCTATTTATCATTTTATTTTAATTCCTTTTAACCTTGAATATTTGAATATAATATCTTTTATTCTGATCATTGCCTGCTTTGTGCAGCTTGTCGAAATATTCGTGCACAGGTTCAACCAGGCTTTATATAAAGCCCTGGGTATATACCTGCCGCTTATTACATGTAATTGTGTTGTTCTTTTCGTTACTCTTTTGAATGTGCAGGGACAGTTAAATTTTATTGAAAGCGTTATCCAGGGATTCAGCGCAGGCGTTGGGTTTGCCCTGGCTCTTGTTTTGATGACCAGCATCAGAGTGAAGCTGGAAATGGCAAACATACCGGGGCTATTAAAAGGCGCGCCGATGGTTTTTATTATCGCCGGGCTGATGTCGCTTGCATTTCTGGGGTTCAGCGGTCTGACCATAGGGTAATTATATGAATCTAAAAAGGAAAATTCGCAGATATTTTATAGCTGGGATTGTTGTCCTGCTTCCTGTTTTTATCACGATCAATATTCTTTCTATAACTGTAAGATTTCTTGACAACCTGCTTGGCCGCTTTATCAGGCCCTATATTGAAAGTGCGTACGGCAGATCATTTTTTGGCCTCGGCCTGCTTGCGATAATTATTATTATTTTCTTTACAGGCGTATTGGCAACTAATGTTTTTATAAAAAGGGTGATGCCTTTTTTTGAACGCCTTTTTATGCGTATTCCGCTTGTTTATCAAATCTACCCTTCGATAAAACAGCTTGTTAAATTTCTTTTTTCAGAAGACAAACTTCATTTCAAAAAAGTTGTATTGTTTGAATATCCGAGGAAAGATGTTTTTACGTTAGGTTTTATTACTAATGAATTCAAGTCTGAAAGTATCGCCGGAGCAGACCAGGACACGGTTTGTGTCTATATTTCTTCTGCGCCGAATCCCATAACCGGTTTTTTTGTGATCGTGCCCAAAAGAGATGTTAAGGTATTAAATATAAGCATTGAGGATGCTTTTAAGATCATCATTTCCGGCGGAGTGCTTATGCAGAAAGATCTCCTTGCCCAAAAACTCGATTTAAAAAACTCAGACGAATCCAGATAAGAATATATATGAGTTTCTACAGCTGGTTGTAGACAGAAAAGGTGATGAATTGAAGATTTTGATTATCCACGCAACTGCCGGGGCCGGCCATCTTAAGGCCGCGCAAGCCCTGCACCAGGCG
>DAOVNL010000203.1 GCA_030630245.1 Candidatus Omnitrophota bacterium
TAAGCTGTGAAAGGCGATCGGTAAATTTTACGTTCAACACAGTTATTCCCGCCTATAAACCAGTCGGGAGCGTCAAATAAGCTACAAGTTTTCGGTGCCGCGAAACTCGTCCGCCAAGGCGGACTCAGACAGTCGCAGCACTAAACAGGCGGCCTCAAACTTGCAACTTATTTGACTAAAACTGTGAATTTCACTTAAAAATTTCCCGACCACCTTCCAACCTAAACAAGAAAGAACCTTTATATTTTCAGCGTATTGTGAGAAATTTTATTTTTTTTGCAATTCTGGGAAATTGATATAATTGGACTGTTGAAAAACACAGTCCTACATAGAATAGCGCGGATTAAAGATGCGAGATAAGTACAGATTATCGACGAGCAATCTGCGATCATCGGTGAAATATCTGTGATTATCTGCGCGGCTGTGTTGTTTTGTAACAGAGCCAATATATAAGGGTTCAAGATAATGTATAAAGTCCTTCTTGCAGTTTTATCCAGCGCTTTCGTATTATGTTTATGGCTGCTGCCTGTTTTGGAAAAACTTGCCGAAAAAAAAGGCCTTGTTACACACCAATCTCCGGGAAAAATCGACAAAAGGAAGGTTCCCTATATCGGAGGGCCGGGCATGTTTCTGGTTTTTTTCACGGTCTGTCTCAGCGCTTACTTTATGGTTCCTTTGGCTATAAATTACCGCCAATTCTGCCTGTTCATGTTTTGCTCGGCTATTATTGTCTTTTTTGGCTTTTATGACGATGTAAAAGAATTGAAACCGGCTCAAAAGCTTATCGGACAAAGCATTGGGGCGGTTATTTTTATTACCTTTGCAATGAGAACTCAAATAATCTATTTCAGCGCTTTTGTGAATATCACTTTAAGTTTATTCTGGATAGTTGTAATGGTCAACGCTTTTAACCTGCTTGATATACTTGATGGATTAGCGGGAGGTATCTCAATCATAAATATATTTGTTTTTTTTCTTTTCGGGATTTTTACGAATAATCATTTTGTGCTTCTTATTGCCTCGTGTTTATTCGGGGTTTTATTCGCGTTTTTACGATACAATTTACCGCCTGCCCGAATATTTATGGGAGACGCGGGCAGCCAGTTTCTCGGGTTTGCGCAGGCAGTAATGGCTATTTCTCTGAGCTTTGCTCCTACGGGCAGAGAAGTAGGGCTGGTTATTCCTCTGGTCATTCTGGCTATACCGCTTTTTGACCTGCTTTTTGTCATATTCATGCGCTTTCGGCAAAAAAAGTCTATTTTCCTAAAAAGCAATGACCATTTTGTGTTTAAAATGCTTCAGTTTGGAATATCAAGCCGGACAATTCTGCGGTTAATGATAATCATTTCCGTTCTTACAAACAGTTGCGCTTTGATCATATTTCTTGTTTCAAATATTTTCGGGGCGATTATTTTTCTGTCAGTTATAGGTGCTTTGATATTATTCGGAGCCAGGTTGAGTCGATTGGAAATTAGCCAATGAGTAAAAGAATTATAATTTTGGGGGCAGGACTTTCGGGGCTTAGCGCTGCTTATCATCTGCAAAACGGCTGTTGTGTGTATGAGCAGGAGGATGAAGTCGGGGGGCTCGCCCGCAGTGATAAAGTAGACGGCTTTACCTTTGACCACGACGGGCATCTTCTGCATTTTAAAACCGATTATGTGAAAAAACTTATCCAGAAACTGCTTCCCGGATTATTTGCTGCCCATAACCGGAATTCCTGGGTTTTTTCGCATAATGTATTCACTAAATATCCTTTTCAGGCAAATACTTACGGCCTGCCTCCTGAGGTAGTTAAAAAATGTATTTTAGGCATGTTCGATGCCGCGTCAAAAAAGAAGCCTTGTGACGGAGTTAATCTTGCGCAATGGATGCTGCATAATTTCGGCGAGGGAATCACAAGGCATTTTATGTATCCTTATAACCATAAGTTCTGGACTCTTTCCCCTGAGGAACTTATACCTGACTGGACTCAAAATTATGTGCCGCATGTTAATTTGAAGACAGTTTTGGACGGGGCGTTCAGCCTGAAAACAAAACCGCTGGGATACAACAGCGAATTCTGGTATCCGAAGAGAGGAGGGATTGACCAGATCGCAAAGACCTTAGCTGTTAATGTGAATAATATAAAAACCGGCCATAAGATGAAAGCGCTTGATATAAAGAACAAGAAGATCTTTTTTAAAAATGGGAGAGGTGCAAAATTCACAGATCTGGTTTTAACGATCCCTCTTAAACAATTGCAAAACCTTATAAAAGATAAGCTGCCTAAAGAGGTAAAACAGGCTTTTTCCGGCTTGAAGTATGTTTCTATTTTTAACCTTAATATAGGGGTCCAAAGAGAAAATATAACTGATAAACACTGGATATATTTTCCTGAAAACAAGTTTTGTTTTTTCCGGGTAGGATTTCCGACTAATTTTTCAAAGGACGTAGCGCCTTGTGGAACGAGTTCTCTTTACGCGGAAGTGTCGTATTCAAAGTTCAGGCAGATAGATAAGAAGAAAATCGTGTCATTAATAGAAGCAGACCTGGTTAAAGCGGGTATATTAAGACCGGATGATAATATCCTTACCAGGTATATAAATGACATTAAATACGGTTATGTGATCTATGACCAGGCTTATCGGAACAATATAAAGATAATTAATGATTATCTGTTTAGTAATAATATTTATCCTGCCGGGCGATTCGGCAGATGGAAATACATGTCCATGGAGGATGTTATCCTTGACGGCAAACTGATAAGTGATTTTATTAAAAAAGATGAGAAATAA
>DAOVNL010000176.1 GCA_030630245.1 Candidatus Omnitrophota bacterium
GCTTTGTATTTTGGGCCGCAGTATAATCTAGCACAGCTCAAATACAAGGTTGATGAGAACAGGCGCCGTTTAAAGGCGGAAGACTCCTGGGGGTTGCTGTTCGGCGGCAACTATCGCTTTATGAAGAAAGCAAGCATAAGCGCGGAGATTAGGGTGCTTGATGAATGGGCAATTAACACGGGAATTTGTTATAAGTTTTAAAAGGAAGCGATGTTATGAGGTTTAAAAAATTACGTTTATGGGTGACATATCCGTTTGCTTTTGTGTATACGGTGTTTGCTTATAAATATGGTATTGAGTTTATGCCGGGCGTATGCTTTGTTTTGGCCGGATTATTAGTGCGCTGCTGGGCAGCCGGATATATAAAAAAGATAAGGGTCCTGACTACTGCCGGCCCATACTCTTTTGCGCGCAATCCGCTGTATGTGGGAAATTTTCTCATGGGGCTTGGTTTTTGCCTGTTTGTCCGGGATTTAATGCTTAGTTTGATATATGTTATTTTATTTTTCTTCTTTTATATAGGAACCATGAAAAAAGAGGAAGCATTGCTCACAGATTTGTTCGGTGAGGATTATATTAATTACAAGAAAAAGGTTCCTGCCTTTATTCCCCGTATTGTTCCCTATGCCTCAAAACAGCCGACGCGTTACAGCTTAAAGCAGGCGCATTATAACGGTGAGCTGATCAGGGTAGTGGTAACGGGTATTTTGCTTTCTCTAATCTATTTTGCGGTTTATTTTCCTAAAGATAAAGATAGCTTGCTTAAAACAGGGCTGATTATTGCGCTGCAAAGCATAATACTGCTTGTAATAATACAGAATAGAAAAGAGTTTGTTAAAAAACAGGATAAAAAATAACTTACCGAATATATGGCTTAAAAAATAAAACAAGCAGGAATAGATCAATGCAAAAAATCTGGAATATACGGGAAATTGATGCAAAAAAACAGCGTTTCTTTGCCAAGGATCTGGGTGTTTCCCCGATACTCGCGCAGATCCTTTTGAATCGCGGGATTCAGACAAAGGAGCAGGCACGCGGTTATCTTTATGATGATATCAGCAAATGCTTTGACCCTTTTTTGTTCAAAGGGATGAGAAAAGCGCTTAAGCGAACGCGACAGGCGATTGCCGGTAAAGAGAAAATTTTTATTTACGGAGATTATGATGTTGACGGCCTGAGCAGCGCTGCTTTGCTTTATTTTGTTCTAAAAGACCTTGGGGCGGATGTCGCGTGTTATATACCGCATAGAGTTGAAGAGGGTTATGGCCTGAATAAACAGGCCTGCATGAATTTAAAAAAACAAAAAGCAAAGCTTATAATAACCGTGGATTGCGGGATAGGCAGTCATGATGAAGTAAAGTATCTTAATTCTATAGGCATAGATATAATCATAACCGATCATCATCGTATACTTGAGGACAGGATTCCGCCGGCTTATGCGGTGATCAATTCTTTGCAAAAAGGATGCGCTTATCCTTATAAAGGTCTTGCTGGTGTGGGCATCGCCTATAAGTTCGCTCAGGCGCTCACATCCGGGGTGATGGATATAAGCAGCCATCTTGATCTTGTGGCCATGGGAACGATTTGTGATGTCGCGCCTTTAACAGGCGAAAACAGAATTCTGGTCAAACATGGGCTTGAGGTTTTAAGTAATACAAATAAAGCGGGCTTAAAAGCTTTAATGGAAATCACCGGCATAGCAAAGAAAAAGATTTCGACACAGCATGTAGGATTTATACTTGGGCCCCGCATTAACGCGAGCGGCCGTATGGGCTCAGCCGAAAAAGCACTTGAACTTTTGCTGAGCACAGACTATGAACATGCTCTACGGCTTGCTAAAGGCCTGGATAATGCTAACAGGCAGCGGCAAAAAGAGGAATCCAAGACCTTAAAGCAGGCTATTTCGATGATGCAAAGTGAAATAAATTTCAAACATCACCGCTCTGTCGTTTTACATAACGATGAGTGGCATCCCGGGGTTATAGGTATTGTGGCTTCGCGTATTGCCGAAAAATATTACCGCCCGACAATATTGATCTCCACTAAGGATGAACTGGGAAAGGGGTCAGGGCGTTCGATAAGGAACTTCCATCTGTTTGACACCCTTTCAAAATGCGATCATTTACTGGAGGAATTCGGCGGACATGAAAAAGCTGCCGGTATAAGTATTTTAAAAAGCAACCTGCTTGATTTTAAAAAGTTCTTTAACGAGATGGCGCGTAAGACGCTATCCTGCGAGGAGCTTGTTCCGGTTATTGATGTGGACATGGAAGTCTCTTTGAGTGTTTTATCTGAAAATCTGATAAAGGAACTTGAGCTCTGCGCTCCTTTTGGAATGGGCAATCCGCGCCCTGTATTTGCCTCGCGTGATTTAAGGGCAAAAGACAGGCCCAGGACTTTAAGGGGCAATGGTTTCAAAATTTGGCTTACGGACGGCAAGGTAACTTGCGAAGCATTGGGCAGTAAGTTTAATGACATTGATATTTCGGATAAAAGCGACGGATTTTCCGTTGTATACTCTCCCTCCATAAACAACTGGCAGGGCATTAATACCATCCAGTTAAAACTCAAAGACCTGCAATTTTCCTGAAATCTTTTAAAAAGTTTCCCCATCATCTTTCCCGAATTTCAGGTTGTCTTTACGCGGATGCCTCGAAAGAGGGCATAAAACTGGAAGCAGCGGACGGAATCCGCGAGGTAAAGTTGGGTGCATTATTAGACAACAGGCATTGATGTCGAAATAGCAGAAGTGATAGGAACCGCTGTGTTACGGAACCGTACGCATGGTGCTGTGAGAGGATAGACAGGGAAACATAGCTTCCTACTTGATCCAAACCGTGTAAATGGATAAAATTTTATTGGGACATATTATACAGGAAATCATTGATTTTTACCTTGATAATAGTTATACTAAAAATACTGTTTTTAAGGGGTGATCGCGGCGGATTTTCCGCGTAAACTCATGTTTTGACTTGTAAGCAGCTGTTAATAAGGAAATATAGTATTGAAAATGTTTATTCTTGTATATATTATCGAGGGTTTTGCAACTGTTCTGGGACTGGCCTTGACACTAATGTACTGGTTGATTTTGATCCGGGCGCTTATCAGCTGGGTAAGTCCGGA
>DAOVNL010000019.1 GCA_030630245.1 Candidatus Omnitrophota bacterium
AATCTTATCTGTATCCGGCAATTAAACGGCTGAACACATATCCGATAAAGCTTCCCAGGAAAAACAGCAAGGTTTGCAAAAAAACCAGCATATAGCCTTGCATAAGACGCATCTTGTACACAGCTTTTACCAAACGTGCTTCCAGGTCCAAAAGCCTGATCATTGCAGCTACAGACAGTGCTATAAAAAAGATATTATCCCACGTTGTGTAAAGTACTATGTGCAGGAATATCAGAAATAGCCATAAGGGAACGGTATACGCATGAGTGCAAAAACTTCCCAGAAAATCAGATGTGATTTTTTTGCTCTTGATCCGCAGTGTCATTGAATACACCCAGTTTAAAAGCCCGCTCACCGCGGAGGTTACGAGTATAAATACGAAAAACACGCTCAAAATCACCAAAAATACCTGTAAAACAGATATTTTTAATTTAAAATAAGTAAAATTCTTGAGCAGATATATTCCCAGCGAAGAGAAAAGAACCGCCGAAAACAAAAGTGAGTTTAAAGGCTTAAACGCATCTTCATCCTTGACTGCCCGTTTGAAAATTCGATCGGGGAACAGCAGGACTAGAATACCGTTAAAAAATTTTGAATCCATAAAAATCTACCTGTCTTCCTATAATTTAAAAACTATTACTTTTGCAAATTTCGAGGTAATTCTTTGTGTGGAAAGTGGTTAAATTATAACACAAATAGACTGGCTAAATCTATAGCAGGTTTAAAACACAGCATCTAAAAAAATCATTCGAGTTTTCTCCAGGAAATCAATTGAACAATAGAACTAGGATTAATAATATAGCGGATAGCATTCATATAAGGTTTATGATATCCGATGTCAACACTGCCGTTCAAAGTAACCCCATCACTACCTGACCATACTCCACCTAAAACATTTAAACCTGTTGCTCCTCCTCCGTTAACTCTAAATTCTCCAGTACTATACACACAACCATCGATAAAGCCAGTTCCGTTAATAACAGTACTGGTTGTAGTAGTAGGATTTGAAATCACATCACCCGCAACAACCAGGAATCCGCCAATTGTTCCTACATCTCCATTAAGCACTAAATCCGTTTCTATATACACTACGTTAGGAATCCAATTGGCTGGATTTGGATCTGAGTTATCAAACCAAAAACTTGTAGGCAATTTGGATATTTTACTGGATAATTCAGCCGCAGTATATACATTATCGCTGCCATCAGCCTTTATTTGCGTTGCAGCGATTGCTCGCAAAGAGTCATAATCAAGTTTGATCAATGGAGATATACTTGTATCATGGGAGGTTATTCCAGTAAATTTGGCCGGATTAAGAGTAGTTGGAACTAAGGATCCTGCATAGAGGATATTTCCATTGATTTCAAATGCAACTCCATTTACAGTAGCATTACCTGCCGTATATATCGCATTATCCCAAAAACTATCCGGTAAATCTTTTTTGGAAATATAAGATTCCAGGTGAATAAGCGACTGGGATTGAGCCTGCTGAGGAACATAGCCCCAGGACTCCACCTTCCAGCGTTTTCCCATCTCGAGTATTACAACAGTATAGGAATACTCACCTTGTTTAATATTATTATCATCTGTCAAGGCTATATTACTTGCAGCTGTAATACTAAATGGTAATTCTGAAATCGCTTTATCTAATCCTGCCTCAGCGCAATGTAGTGCAATTATATTCTGCTTATAGCGTATTGCATTTTTTGCATCCCAGACATTGCGGAATAAAAATGCTCCGAGTAAAACACTTACAACCGCTATAATCATAAACACAGCAATCAGTAAAATTCCTTTATTATTTTTCAGCATCACTTACCTCCTCTTTGTTTTAAGGCTGCCGGAATTTAACGTTATTACGCAACGTCATTTTTAATATTCTTCCTTTCTGCCTTAAGGCCGAAACTTCTTTTGTGAAAAATAATGATAGATTAATGCTCCCTACATTCTTTATTACATTTAACCCGAGGTTTAAGACACCATCCTCATTATCAACAGGCAAATTAGTATCCCCGTCGTTTTCATTCACATCAAGCGAATTATTATTATTGGTATCCTCATTGCCAAGGTAATTAGCCAGCACTTCTCCTAACGCTCTGGATATATTAACAGTGGTTCCATCTGCCTGCTGAAAATTCAGGTAAGTTGATGTAGCTGAAATAAAAGTGAGGGGGAAAACATTTGGCTGAGCATAATGCGTAATAGTTGATCCATAGTTGACATAGCGCCGCAATTGTCTCAAGCCGTCAGGCGTTTGAAACGGACAATAAACAATCACTGAACGCCAGCTTACTACATTATTTACATCAAGGTGCATATAACTGTTGTTGGGACTACCATCTTCTCCCGGTTGAGAATAATTTCCTCTAGAAGACGCCATCCAAATTCCTTGTGTATATTCACCAGTAGCCGGATCAATAAAAGTAAACCCCTCTGTCCACCCGCTAGAACCTTCCATTAATTCTTTGCGCATTTCGTCCATAGCTTTTCTGGCATCGACATATAAATCAGATTTTACCTGTGAAATCAGCCATGCTCCTTTAGAAGAAGAAAAAACAGCCATAAGAGTCAATAACATAAATACCGATATTAAAGAAACAACCATTATTTCCAGCAGCAAAATTCCCTTATTATTTAAAATGAATTTTTTCATTTTCTTTCCCCTATTTCTTAGTAAGTAATGTAACCAGCTTTTCTGCAAACACTCTGCCTCCTTGCCCTTGCCATGTTACAGTAATAAATAGCTTGATCGGATCAGCTGATAAATCTTCATATGCTACTATTACCGATTCGCTTTCCAGATTATTAAATCCCGGCACAACTACCCCGTCAGGATATATTGCGGTAAGATTAGCTGCACTAATCGGGTCAATATTGCGCATATTTTCAATAACAGAACCGGCATCATTTAAAGCAATCACAGATCCTCTTAATTGTTCCATTAGCGCAAAACCCGCATGTAAAACATAAAAACATCCTATGATAACAACTGAAAGAAGCAGGCAAACGATCAAAATTTCAACCAAACTAAATCCACGACTATTTTTTTTCATATCTTTTCCCCTGTTTTAAATCAACTACCCCGCAGCAAGCTACGGGGTATCGAAGGTTTATCCCGCATAACTTTTGCGCAGCAAGCTGCGGGGAATTAAACCCAAGACCCTTCGACTCCCTTCGGTCGCTCAGGGTCAATGAATTAAAAACCCCATAGCAACAGCTGCCATGGGGTAAGGCGTTAAACAGAGCACAACCTTACTCTATGTTCGGCAACTGACTGCCATAGCAAAATTCTGCATTTTTTGCCTTAGGCTCTTGAGCTTTGCGTCCCTGGCTTTGGCCAGGTTTGCTATTATCGCTACAGAGTATATGTTTTTTCTCTAATAATAAGTATACCACACAAACAAATTGCCTACAAACTCTGCACAATTAAGCGGGCAATTCTGCTGTTTAATTTATTGATGTGACATTTTTAACTTATTACTTTTAACTTTTTACTTTTTAATGTTGGCATCAGCCGCCATATATACAAGTCGGCGTTTCGCACAGCCGTTTTCGCGCGCAATAATCCTATTTGCTTTTTGCGCCTGTTGAGACAAAACCGATAGATATCTTTTTAGTCATTTTATTCTTTAAAACCCGTAAACAAGAGATAGTATCAGTTGTGTGTCATTTTTCTTCGCATCGCCTAAGGGATCGGTATTGAACTCATCGATAAAGCTAACCCGCAAAGAAAACGCGTCGCTCAAGGGATTAGTAAATCTGGCCTCTGAGCGGACACGGTATTTTTTAACATCTTCTAAATTAGGATAGATTATCAGCTCCTCAGATAGCTTTGCCTTATCAAAAATACTCTTTTGGCAGAAAAAACGCGGGATAAGCACAACGTTATCATCATCAGAACCGTTAGTATATTTGACATACTCATGACCAACACCGATTTCACCCGAGAACATCCAGTTTTCTTCTCGAGCTATCCAGTAACCGGCACCAAGAGACGGGACATAGCGGTAATCAATGCCCGCAAAACGGTCATGTTCTGCTTCGACTTTTCCGAATCCGAAACAGTTAGTCTCATCAAGCTCAGGTGCATACCGCACAGAACCGTTATACTTTTGTCCATCCATTTTTTTGTTAACCGATGAATATAATACCCCGGCTTTGATATTCAGGTCAGAATAATCTGTCTTTCCGATACCTTCATAGTTGGAAAGCAATTCAGCACTTTGAATATTCCCGGTTTTTTGTGTATAACCAAGAGATATTTCCTGTTTCCAGAGGTTATCCTTATCTGCCGCGTGCACAAAGGATGTTATTGAACATATGCCAAACACAAAAAATAAAATATACGCTGTTTTTTTCATTGTCTCCTCATTCTACCTTTAAAGTTTCTGATTATTTACCGAATTTCTGTTCATTGTAAATATGCGCATCGTGCTGCGGGAACAGACAGGAATTTTTTTCATGATATCTTGTATTTGAATAGATTACGAAAACAGGATTCAAGGTTATTCACAGCAACCCTCTCGCTCTAAACATAACACAAAAACTTCCTATTTTCTTCTTTAAAATGGCAGCAGCTTATTAAGCTTATCTGCGGTATTCTTGATCGTATCCATAGCTGTCTCCCCTGCATCTTTTCCCATGTCCGGGGTATTGCCTGCTAATCCGGAAATAATTTTCCCCGCATCCTTAACGCTCCCCTTAAGCCCCTCAGCAAGCAGGCCCAAATCGTAATTCATTAAACTCGATATGGTAGTATTAGCCAGCGCTTTACCGACAATAATATTTACCAGCGCTTTAGGATCGGTTATGTTTTCATATGTTGCATCGACATTCACATTGAATTCCTTGACCGCTGGGGGGTCTCCTTTACTGTAATCCTTGTAGTAAACCTTATCTATTTTTAACTTCAAAAGATCGATTTTTATCTGCGGCAGCGCTGCTTTAGATTTCTTTTGCGCAGCTTCCTTTTTTTCTTCCTCCCCTTCCTTAGCTTCCTTTGCCGCTCCAATAGATGTAAGCGAATCAAGATTTAATTTCCCGTCCTTGTTTTTAGCCACAACAAATTCTTTAAGATGCAGGCGAACTTCTTTTAAGTGTACTTTTTTCTTCAAGAAAGCCCCCAGCCGGTAATTAACATACACTTCCGGCATATCAACCATGATCGGGTCTTCAAACCCCTTAGGGTTATAAAGCTTTAGCTCATCAATACTTATGAGCGTGCTAATGAGACCGATCTTCATCTTTTTAATGCTCAGGCTTAAGCCTGTCACTGCTTTAACCCCTGAGGTAAGCGCTGCTTTTACAATTACATTTTTCCCCGCAATAATTAGCAGAACAAAAATCAAAAAACCAATTACTATCAGACGAATTTTTTTCATCATGGCACCCTCCTTTTTTCATAACTCGTATTGCACCATTAAACAATTTTTTTATTTCATAAACACAACCTGATTTTTCAAACATCCAATGCCAGAAATTTCTATTTCAATTGTATCCCCAGGTTTCATCTTCCCTACTCCCTTAGGCGTTCCGGTAGAGATCACATCTCCGGGCAGTAAAGTCATAATGCGGGAAACAAAAGCCAACAGATAATAAACCGGGAAAATAAAATCAGATGTCAATGAGTTCTGCCTGAGCATCCCATTAAGATAGGAGCGAATAGCCAGGTTTCCCGGCTGTATTTCCGTTTCTATGTGCGGGCCGAGCGGACAAAAAGTATCAAAGGATTTTGCCCTTGTCCACTGCCCGTCTTTTTTCTGTAGATCACGGGCAGTAATATCATTACAGCAGGTATAACCCAATATGTATTCCTTGGCTTTCTTCTCGGGTATATTGCGCGCAGTCTTTTTTATAATAAAAGCAAGCTCAGCCTCATAATCCAAACGCTTAATTCCGCGCGGATAGATTATGTTTTGATCCGGGCCAACCACAGAAGTCGGCGGTTTTAAAAACAAGACCGGTTCTTTTGGGATTTTCAAACCCAACTCTTTCGCATGCTCTTTATAATTAAGCCCGGCCATGATAATTTTACTCGGGATTGCCGGAGCAAGTAATTTCGCCTTCTTCCGGGCAATTATCTGCCCGCTGTATTTAATTCTTTCAAACGGCGTGCTATTAAGCAAATAAACAGATTCATTTTTTATCACGCCCCATTGCGGTTTTCCTTTATAATAAACTCTTACTATGCGCATCAGATATCCTTTGTGCGGGTTTTATTTTAAAAAATTCTTTTAAGAATACACTACCTCTTTATTTTTGTAAGAACTGACTTCTTTTGTTTTTCAATAAGCTGCTTCACATTATTATAATGGGAACTGTAATATGCACGTGAAAACCGCCCTGTATTTAAAGACAGGGCGGTTAATATGCTTTTTAGACAATATCCTTATTTTAAATAAGCCTTGATGATCTTCTGTTCTTCCACCGGCTTATCCATAGCGCCTGTCTTTGTATTTTCTATTTTCTCGACCACATCGTATTTTGAGATAACCTCTCCGAAAATAGTATGGCGCATATTCAGCCAGGGGGTAGGAACTGTAGTGATAAAAAACTGGCTTCCATTAGTACCAGGCCCGGCATTGGCCATAGCCAGTATTCCCCTTTTGTCAAAAGTCACTTCCTTTTTTACCTCATCCTCAAACGGTTTACCCCAGACAGATTCACCGCCGCGGCCTGTGCCTGTGGGGTCTCCGCCCTGGATCATAAAATTCTTTATTATACGGTGAAAGATTATACCGTCATAATAGCCTTTTTCAACAAGTTTTCTAAAATTTTCGCAAGTCTTAGGCGCAATTTCCGGCATTAACTGAATCTCAATATTTCCCTGATTTGTCTCTAAAACAACCACGTTCTTCTCCTCCTGCATATTTTCGGCATTCGCATTGACAATAAGAAACCCGGCAAATAATAAGCTCAGAATTAGTCTCTTCATTAAGCTCTCCCTTAGTTTAACTTACAGTAATTTTCAATAAATTTAGAGATCTTATCTATCCCGGCAGCATCAAGCTCAGTATAGATAATTCCTACCGCAAAGCCGTCCTTATCCCTTTCCTTTCTTACCCAAATAACCCGCGCTTTAAATTCAATGGCCTCCTGGTCTTGGGGCAGAAAAAGAGTCAGCTTAATACATGCGCCCAATTCTATCTTATTAACCAAAGCCAGCTTCATACCGCCATGGCTTATATCAACTGTCTTGGCGGGAAACCTGACGCTCGAATCACTTAAATCGCTTATAACAATATCGGTATTTAACGCGCAGCGGATAAACTTTCTGCTTTCATCCACATTTTTTGCATGCTCATGTATGAATTTTAACAAGCGCTCTTTAACTTCAGCGTCATTGTGGTAAAACTTCACTCCTGTTGCGAATTTATTGCCAAGGCTTGAAAGCTGCCAGAGAACTTTTCCTTCTAAATTGATCCTGGCAAAACCATCAGGCAGAGAGATTTTCATCTGGAGCATTTGTTCTTTTTCAAGCTTCGTTTCAGAGTAAAAATTAATCCCGCTAAGACTCATATCCTTGATCTCAACAATCTCCATTTTGCCGCTGCTGTTTTTAACCCTGACTTCGACTGATTGCAAGTCCTTAACTCTTACAAACTTTCGCCGCTCTTCCACCGTTGATCCTTTCTTTAAGTAAAGTTGCCCTTATATTAAATACTCTAAAAATATATTATAACGTTATTTTAAAGTAATTTATACTTATTTTTTTTACTTCTCCGCCATCAATCCTGCCCTTGTTTGCTTTCAAGCAGTTTAGCTATGCGTTCAAGCAGATTCACAATAACCGCAATATTTTTTTTCATAAACACAGGAAAGAAAACCAAATAACACGCAAGGCCTATCCCTACAACTGTTCAAATCAAGATCAAGGCTTTTAATAAACCGTTAAAACCCATTTCCCTTTTCCTCAGGTTTACGATAATTAAAGATTTTATTGAATAGTCCGCTTAAAATAATGTCAGCACCATCATATTTCCACAAGCTCCCACCCTTGAGCGCCGAAATCGTTGAGGATTTTTGTGATTCTTAAGCTTAACCCCCAGATAAAAACACATTTATATTCATATGAATACATTTTAACCTCGCATGCGTTTATCTGCTTTTCTCATCTGCCTGCCGCTCAATCTGCTTCTTTTTATTCAAAAATTCCTTTCGCAGCTTTCTCCTTGATGTGTCCTGCAGCAGCTCTCTGAACGAAAGTGTTTTATCTTTTGCTGTCGGATTTAATTTAACCCAGATTTCGTCAGAATAATCACCCACCACTTCAGGAGAAGTTAGAAATAAGACGCCTGTCTTTTCATCAAAAACATATACTTCCCTTGTTTGCGGATGTGTTTGAAACGAAAACCGATTATTATTCTGATTTTGCATTAATAGATTGAGAATTAATATCAATACAACTGCGATAATACTAAGCAAAACATTTGTCAATGCTTTACGCATAGGCAAATCCCTTTCCATAAAGTCCTTCCCAATTAAAAATTCTCCCAGTGCAGCACCTGCTCTGTTGAGCGTTTTTTTACCTGGCCTTCTTCATTAAGCGACAGCCCCAGCGAAACAATACTAACCAGCTTTAGATCTGCCGGCGCATTCAGAAGCATACCTAAATCCTTAGCATAATCCTTTTTATCGCCGGCAATCCAGCAAGCCCCTAGCCCCGCGTCAGCGGCCGCAAGCAGAATATTTTCCGTTGCCGCGCACCCGTCTTCAAGATAATATTTGGTGAATTTACAAAAAATTACTATCGCCGCAGCGGCATTTTCAATAAACCTTCCGTTTTCAGCAACATTCGCCAGCTTTTTTAATACGCTGCTAT
>DAOVNL010000090.1 GCA_030630245.1 Candidatus Omnitrophota bacterium
AGCTCACTTATCCACAGCCTTGCTTAATCACGCTAAACATACTATAATTGACAATATTATCATAATGTTATTTATTAATAGCCCCTAAACGCCCCATACAAAGCTTTAAAATTTTTAAAGGGGCTGAGGCTTGGTTCGCGCCAATAAAAAAAAGCCAACTAATCCCGCCAAGCGGGACCGGCAAACTTAAAATCTTTTATTGATTAATAACAGTTAATCAGGCAAACGCAATCAGCGTCCGCGCAATGCTGCAAATCATAAGCTATTAATCTTATTAATAACATAAATAAAATCCTAATCTTGTTAGATAGATAATTCAACATAATGCAAATTTGCAAACCTTGCCACCATTGTGTTGCATAGTGTTGCATATTGTTATGCATTTGCTGCACGGGTGGGTATTGTGTTGCAAGGTGTAAGCACATTGTCGCACATAGTGTTCGCATTAGTGTTGCAAGGGTGTTAACACATCTGCATATATTGCCACACCTGTGCCAATCACTCGTTTTCAAATAAGGTAGTGGGGGTCTTACTTCTTTTCGGCTGGTAGTATACAGATTTACCCTCACAATTTAGAGTGTTTTTAATTTGACATTCGTGTTACACATTGAAGCAATGTGTAACACTTTGCGCACATCCTTGTAGCCTGGTGAGACACAATAAAACACTATAGACAGTAGTGTATCAATAATTTAGCAATGGGTAAGACAATGAATGGGGGCGGGGTTTGGAAAATTGGGATTTGGGTTTTTTATATTATGGGGATCTGGAATATTTTGGGGAAAAAAATTTGTCGCGAACGCCGTTCGGTTTTTATCTTGACAGTTATTTTTGCCTGTGGTAGAATTATTATAGAGGTTATTTTTCATAGATCCCTACAGCTATCGTGAATCTATTACTTTATAATCATTGTAAAAGTTCATACAGCTTTACGGCCTACGGAAAATACTCAGAGCCTCGGTTTGAATAACCTTTTTTGCAAGAAATCCCTGTAATGGGGATTTTTTGTTTTGCAAAAAAGGAGCCTGTATGAGTGGAGGTTGAGAAAAACACTCAGCATATGTAAAGCTATTCGCCGGTCTTCGTGCCCGTCCCGGTATTTCATCCGGAAAGGCCCCGCAGGCTTAACTCTTATTCAGTTTGACCCCCTGCGATCGTTATTACTGTCGGGTCTGCTGAGAGCACCGCTTATTAATGAGGCTCATATATTGCCCACTCGCGGCGATTACCATTTTGTTGATGTCAACAAAATGGTCATGGCGTTACCATGAAATAATTATATTCATATGAGGAAAAGGCAGCGAAAAGAAGAAGAAAAAAAATGCTTGCGATGAATTGGGGGGATAGTGAGGCATGGGGCTGAAAAAATTCAAGCTCAAAAAGTCAATAAAGAGCCGAAAAAAGACCCCGCGCTGCCTTCCTCTCACGCGAATATAATTAATATGTCATTTTAAAGGATTCGTAAATTAAATAAATAAAAAAACAAAACGCCAAAGTATTTAATATCCAATTGTTTTCATGACACTTCATAGTTTTTTCTATCAAAATATTCCGCCTTTTTGGCGTCGTTCCATTGATTAACAGGTCTCAAATACCCCACAATTCGACTATATACTTCGCATTTAGTCCTTTTTAAATTAGTGTGTTTCGTGGCTGCTCCCATAGTATTAAAAAAACTTATATTCTAACAGCTGACGGGCAAACTTGGTTCGGATAAAACCAATATGCTTGGCGTAAAACCTCGCAATTTTCCGCCAGCTGTTAAAAAATAAGTTTTAATATCCAATTTTGTTTGCATATGTTTATCTTTAATTTATATTACCAGTATAGCACACCTACAGAGATTGTCAAGGGGTTAGTTATCCACAGTTTATTGCGCGCAACTAATAGTGTGCTATAATAAAAGCATGAACGGAATACTTAAAAAACCAAAAAATGTTTTATCTTTGATTGAAAAATCCGCAAATTACCCGCTGATCATGGAAAAATATGAATCAGTGGGAGTATTCATGACTATTAGAGAATTCTATAATGATTATGTTTCTAAAATGGGCGAAGGGATTACGGAGAATATGTGGTATAAGTTCATGGCTAAATACAATCGCAAGATTCAAATTAAAACAGAGGAACTCATAGGGCGCGCCGCCAACAAAAAAGTAACGGAAACCCAAATGGAAGAAAGCTCCGTAAAAAAAATTCTTGCTATCGCGGATGTTACATTAGATCAAGTGGTAAGCAATCCCGAATTATTAAACGGCGTGCCATTGGCAGATAGAATGGCATGGCTTTTTTCATCTATGAAAGCCAGGGATTCGCGAATGGTGGCAGTGGCTAAATTAAATGCTGAAAATAGAAAGACAAACATGTATGAAGATGTTTTAAAAGCCGCGCAATATGGCGATATAAAAGAAGGGGAGATCGCGGATCAAGGCGCGATAGAACCCCCTAAAGAAACTGTGGAATTTAATCCGCAGGATTTAGAATAATATGCCAGTTAAAAAAAATTATCACAAAATATTACATAGTTTAGATGAAGACCAAAAGCCTGTTATCACAGATCTTGCTCAAGCCATTGCGAAAGGCAGGAATGATCCTGTTTTTTTTGGTGAATATTTCCTCGGCCTGCATTTCCATCCGCTGCAAAAGATATGGCTTTGGCTCACCACAAAAACTCAAATTGAGAATGGATGGAATTTAGCGCAAGAGATTGGGGAGCAAATACTTCCTTTGGAAGAATTGTTGAATCATCCGTTTTTAAAGAATATTTTATGCCCCGCAAATCGATTTGGCAAGACATTTGTTGAAAGTGTTAAACATATATGGTATAATTTCTATAAGATAGGCTGTTCCGGCCCTCCTGACTATATTAACGATATTAGATACAGCACTTTAAACATATCTCCCCACTCTATGCAAGTTGACGCGGCCTACAGATATGTCCTTGATATTTTTAATGACAAGATGATTTTTTCTTGGAACGGAAAGAAGATTAGAAATATCTGCCGGATTAAATCATTCCTGGTTGATCACAGGCAGGTGAAAAGAGAATTAATCTTTTCAAACAATAGCATGATCAAAGGAGTCCCCACCGGCGAGGACCAGGCTTCTTCATTGGCAGGCACGCAGTTTTATTTTATATCTTACGATGAAGCCCCGCAGTCTCTCCATCTCCGCAAAGAGTTGCCGGCAAAGATTCAATCCAGGCTGATTGATTCAGGCGGTCCGCTGGATATTATCGGCACTCCTGAAGTGGATAAGCCGTCTCATGCTTATTACCAGCGCATAACCAAGCAGGGCATAGAATTAAAGAAAGGATTTTATACAATGCTTGGCAAGCTGTCTGATAATGTTTTCATCGGAGAGAAAGAAAAGACCACAACACTGGAAGCGATTAAGCAGACAGATCCAGAAAAATACAGGCAGGTTGCTTTCGGGGAGTTTGTCTCCTCGGGCGCCAAACTCCTTCCGAATATTGCCATAGAAAGACTATGGGAAGGGGAACACCCGCTGCAACAAGGCATTCCAGGCCATAGATATGTAATCGGAGTTGATTGGGGATTTTCAGACACGGGAGACCCCACTGTATTTTATGCCATAGACTATACTAAGCTATCGGAACTTTTAGAAAAGAAAGCGGATTTACTTGGGGTTTTATACCAAATTGTTTTCAGAGAATCAATCAAGGGCGGATCTCCATACGCAGTCCTGGCGCGATTGAAAATCCTACAGCAAGATTTCAATGAGGGAATTATAATACACGACTCCTCATCCATGGGAGGAGTGATCATTAAAAAAATGCTTAGAGAAATGCATGTCAGGCACTTATACGATTTTACAATGGGTAAAAACCCCAAGGATGAGATGTTATTTCTTATGGCTCGCGCGCTAACGCAAGGCAGAAAAACAGAAACCCTTGAGAATGGCCGTATTCAAGAATTAAATCCTGACTTCGGCAAAGTTAGATCGTATTATATTCCTGAATTGGAAGAGCAATTATCAAACTATCGCGTTGACGACAATAAGCTGGAGCAGGATGAGGTAATGGCTTTCGGACTTGCGATCTGGTATTGCGAGCGCAAGCTGGCAGGCCATAAAACTAAAGTATTTAATTTAAACATATTGGCAAGCAAGCCGGAGCAGGTATTATCCATACCAGGCAAGAAAAAAATTAAAGTAGCTCCCATGGATATAAAAGAACGAATAATCATTTAATTTATGTTAGAACATAAAGAGAAGATGTCTCCCCAAGAAATAGTAAAGTTTGAGGAGGATCTCAAAAATGAATATCTTGGCCATAAAGGCGAAACAGAAAAGGATCTTACTTTTCGCCTTCATGGAGTTTCCGCGGCGCGCGGGTCATCTGGCAAGCAGTTTGTCGGATACAACACATTAGAGCAATTTTATCGCGGTGATCAATGGGATCATGACGAGCCGCCAGGCGCAAGCCAGCGCACTGACAATTATTGCGCCGGCATTGTTGATAATTTTGCTTCTCTTCTTTTTGACGCGCCAGTTGAAATCAACTGCCCGTCCCAAGATGAGACTGATGATATTTTAGAATTAAAAGCTGAATTTAAAGAGAAACTTCTTAAAAAAATATATGATGATAATGACGCGGATGACATAGTATTCCCTGAAACATCTAAAGCGGGATCTCTTTATGGGGATACCTACATTAAAGGGCCTTTATTGGAAAAAAACAATAAAACAAACAAGAAAGACTGGGAAATTGTTTTTCATAATGTAGAAAATCCTGCGAATATCAGGCCTATTTTTGATGATGAGAATTATAAAAAAC
>DAOVNL010000059.1 GCA_030630245.1 Candidatus Omnitrophota bacterium
TGATGACAATAAGCACGGGTTTTGCGAATTTTTTTATCGCCGCCGCGATTTCCTGTCCGGCTTTTCTGTAATTATTCAAGAGGAAGTCGGAGATGATCACAGGCACAATAGAAATATTCTTATTAAAATACTGCAGAAAAGGAATCTCCACCTCGATCGCGTGTTCTTTTATATGCGGAGCTTCATCCTGCCTGAAAAACCCTGAGTTTTCAAGTATTAGGGCCGCTAATTCCTCCTGGATGCTGATATAGCCGAAAGGGGCCTGCCAGCTGCCTTTACTCAAAATACTGTAGGGAGAGCCCAATCCTGTGTGGTTAGGGGCTAAGATGATTATCGTATCCGGAATATTCACGGCTGAAATCGTCTTTCCGGCTACTTTTCCTGAATAGAAATAACCCGCGTGAGGCATCAAAACAGCCTTGCATTCTTCCTTCTTCTGATCAGTATCGATAAATCCCGCGATAGTTTTTTTTAAGGTCTCAGGGTTATCCGGATAAAAATTTCTCGGCCCCGCCCAAACTGTTTTTCTAATCATGTTAAACCTCATTATTGATTGTTATCAAGCCCCATCTCATTTAAATAAGATACCGCTGCTTTGACCTGCGCGGCAGTAGCCGGCTGATGGATTTCCAGCACCTTTATTGTATTCTTTTTCAGGTAAGGTTTCAAGAGAGTAAAATCAAAAACTCCTGTGCCCGGCGCCAGGTGATCCTGGCTTCCGTCTATGTCGTGAATATGCATGCCTACCATGTGCTGATGGTATTTCTCAAGGAATGCCGAGTGCTTTTCCAATCCCAGATTCTCATTGACCTGCGCGTGCCCGACATCATGCCAATAACCGAAGTTTTTACTACCTGAAAATTCCTCAATAAATTCCCCGATCTCTGTTATCGAAGGGATTTCACGCCAGTAATAGCGGTTTTCAACGCAAAGCATTAAATCCAGGGCGCCGGCTCTTTTGATCAATTGCGCGAGTGAACGTTTGATTGCCGATATATACGGTGATTTTTTTTGCTCGCGGGCTGCTTTAATATCGCTGAGCAATTTTTTATAAGCAGGCTTGTCTTTTTCACCCTGCTTATACATCTTAATAAGGTCTTTAGTGCGTGAAGGTATTTCTACCCTTCCCGCGTGAATTATAAGCGCTCTCGCATGCACCCTTTTTGCCAGTTCCATTGAATTAAGTGTTAAGTCAACGGCTTTTTTTCTCTCCGGCTCATCAGGGCTGGATAATGAAAAAGTATCAGGAAGAAACCCGCGCGCGTCATATTCCCTTGGCACCGGGCAGAAATTATGCACACTGGTAATTTTTAAAGAATTCCGTCGGCCGGTTTTGATAAGATCATCTATTATGCTCTCAGACAAGGAAGCCCCCAGCTCTAAACTTTGAAAGCCCAGGTTACTGATCTCTTCTATTAGATCACGGCCGTTTTTATGCTGCGCCCAATTCCAGGATGTAGACAAGCTAAACATCAGAATTTATCCTTTGTGATAATGATCACACTTTTATCAAAATCGAGATACCTGTTAGCGGTATTTCGGATTGCTTCTTTGTCAATCCCGGCGATAAAACCCTCATATTTTTTGTGATAATCTGAGCCTAAACCGTAAAGCTCATTTAAGGCCACTGTGAAACCTAACGCGGAATTTGTTTCTAAATCAACCCTTTTTCGCGCTATAAGATATTTTTTGGTTAATTCAACTTCCGTTTCATCTATTTTACCGCTTTTGATTTTGTTTATTTCATCAAAAACAATCTTTTTTACTTTCTCAATAACCTCAGGCTTAGTGGCCACATAAATATAAAAAAAACCGGTGTCTAATCCTGATACGGAGCTTCCTCCCATTGTATAGGAAAATCCGTATTTTTCCCGAATGTTTTTATAAAGAATAGAACCCGGGCTGCTAAGCAGAGAATTGAGAAGTTCAAGCTTTACTCTGTCGGGATCGTTCACTTTACAACCGGGAAATCCGATCATGAATAACGCCTGCTTTTTGTCGCGTTGATTTTCTATGAGCTTATTTTTACCAAAAGCTTCCTCATTAAATTCCGGCTCAGGCGGCATCGGCGCTGATCTTAATTTCGCGAACTTCCTTTTAATCATTTCTTCAACCTTGTTCTCGTCAAAATTCCCAAAAACACTCAAGACAAGGTTATTGGCATTCACGAACTCTTTATATGCCCGCTTAAGCTCATCAGGCTCAAGCGCTGCCACTGCCTTTGAATTGCCGCGGGGATTTAAACGATAAGGGTAATCGCTAAACAGGCGCTCCTTCATTAAATTAAATGTGCTCTGGAAAATGTCATCTTTTTCAAGCTCAAGGCCTTTTAACGCCAAGCGTTTCTCAAGTTCAAGCTCCTTTATGGGAAAATCGGAATTTAAAATTAGATCGGAAAAAATATCAAAGGCATTAGTTATATCCCTGCTTAAGATATTCATACTTATGCCAAAACTGTTATATCCGCTGAACGATGAGATCTCCGCGCCCATCTGCTCGCAAACAAGTGCGATCGCGGAAGCGGAGCGTTTTTTTGTGCCTTTTAACAGCATTTTGCTTAACAAATTAAAAATGCCGTTGTTTGTCTGATTTTCCCGGCGCGCGCCGCCCTCAAAGCCGGCGTGCATGGAAACAGCTGCGATAGACGTGTCTTTTTTTAACAGAACACGTACTCCATTGTTTAACGTGATTTTTTTTATAGGCGTCTTCTCTTTTACCCGTACCGCTTTATCGGATGCTTTCGCGGAAAAGGGTTTTAAAATCAGAGTGATGAAATCTTCATTCGATAAATATTTTTTCGCGCACCTTTGGATGTCCGATGGAGTTATGGAAGCGATGTTCTCCAAATAGTAACGCGAAAAATAGGCATTATTAGTATAGGCTTTGTCTGCAGCTAAGGTCTTAGCTAATGAAGCTGCGGTTTCCTGGGAGAAGATATAGTTACTGATATAAATGTTCTTCACCTTTTCCAGTTCTTTTTCAGAAACAGCAGTTCTTTTCAGCTCATCAATGCTTTTGAAGATCTCTTTTATTGCCGCGTCCTTGTTTTTAAAATCCAGAATCACGCTGATAGCGAATATGCCGCGGAAACCGGGAGTATAATTAAATGAGTTGATCGAATATGCCAATTGTTTTTGTTTTACAACAGGCCCATAAAGACGCGAGCTTTTGCCTGTGCCTAAAATCGTGGCGAGTATATCAAGCGGAGCGGAATCTTTATCGGTTAGAACCACGCTGGGAAATCCCAGCATCATACGGGATGTTGTAACGTCATATTCTTCCTCAAAATACTGTTTGGCCTTTAAAGGCGGTATTCGCGGCAGGGCTATTTCAGGAAAATGCCCCATGGGGAAATCCTGAAAGTTCTCTTTTATTTTACCAAGCGCGGTTTCGTGCTCAATATTTCCTGCTACAGCAATAATCATATTGTTGGGAATATACCATTTATTGTGGAAGTTTCTGATGTCTTCCCTCGTCAGCTTTAGAAATAAAGTTTCAAATCCGATGATAGGCAGATTATATGGATTTATGAGGAAGGCATGTTTGAAGAATCTAGTTTGAAAATACCGCCGCGGATTATCACGGTTCATCTTAATCTCGCTTAAGATCACGTCTTTTTCCTTTTCAAGTTCAATATCGTCAAAAACGGGATGCTTAAGCATATCACTTAATATCTCAAGGCCGGCTTCAAAATTTTCAGCCGGAAGAACAAGCGTGTAACCGGTAAACTGACGCGAGGTGTAGCCGTTAATCGAGCCGCCAAGTGCTTTGATCTCATCATCAATTTTCAGCGCGTCCCGTTTTTGCGTGCCTTTAAAGATCATGTGCTCAACCAGGTGAGCTATACCTGAACCAAGTTTGCTTTCTTCAAACAAGCTTCCGGTCTTAACAATAATTTCAAAAGCAACAAGATTGCTTTCATGTTTTTCCTGAATTAAAACATTTAACCCGTTTTCCAGATTATATTCATGTATTTGAGGAAATGATGAAGCAAAATTAAAGAGGGACTTTTGCGCGCAATTTCCTGATGTAGTGCTAAGACTTACAACAAGACACAGGAAAAGCGCGCAGATGTATAAAAGAATTTTTTTATGCATATTAACATTTTTATTTACTATCTACGTCCGCTTCTAGCATTTTTCGCTTTTCTTTTTTTCTTTTCGCTGGGTTTTTCATAATGTTTTTTAGCTCTCATCTCCTTGAGAGTGCCTTCTCTGTCCAGCTTTTTCTTGAAGATTCTCAGCGCTTTTTCAAGCGGTTCTCCTTTTGAAACTCTTACTTTTGCCACATTGCTCACCCCTTTTTCTTTATTTTTAATCGCTGTTACTAAATTATTAATATAAATACATAAGTTTTATAATTATAACAATGACCTGCCTATTTGTCAAGGATATCAAAGGTGAAATCTCCATAAGCTGCCATTTTTGATGAGGTTATGATCACAATGCCGTTTATGTCTTTTTTCTTGCGGGCCGACTTTAAAGCAAGATTAATATCTTCGTTGTTATTGACCATGTTGCCAAAGGCGGTCGCGTAGCCGTCGGCCAATGCCGAAGACTTTGATATAATTATTGTCGCGCAGGTATTCCCCATACTTAAGGAGTGTCCGAATTGGCCGCTTGAGGTGCAGATGCCGCATGGGCATTGATCTGCTTTAATATTTATTATTAAATGGTTACAAACATTGCCGATTCCGGCAAAAATGCCGATTTTTCTATCCTTGGAAACGGCAATAAAAATATCCCCCCCGTTTTCTATGATTATTTCCCTGCTGTGCTTAAGCAGCTTTTTCCCCACGGCCTCCGCGATAGCGCCCGCAACGGTAGCCATGGGGCCGACACCGGCCCGCATTGATGCTTTATACATTGTCCTGATTATTTCAGGCGTTTTTTCCGCGATCTTAACCGGACGCAGGGATTTCTCAAATTCAGGATGGCTCTGACAATAATCACTGACCTGTTCATGAAAACGGCGCAGATATTCAAAGGAGATTCCGCTTAGATCCGAATGCGCGCAAATTTGCAGATTGCTTTCGAAATGCCTGACATGGAAAGCAACCAGGTCACTATTGTATGTATTTGTGCGGTAAAATCTTTTTTTGTACATAAATCAGTTTTAAAAATCGCCTAAACATAACGCTGGGTTAGCTGCTTTCTTTGAAACAAAAAACCATATTAAATGTCAGCTGTTTTTGCTGCAGGTTTTTCGGAAATGGCGGAAAAGGCGATGCTCTTTTGACGATCAGCATTGCTGTTTCTTTGAGAATTTCATTTTCAAGAAAGGCGGTCTGCATAACCTCTACATTTTTTAATTTTCCGTCAGAGGCTAAGACAAAACTCAGAGCGATCTCCCCTTCAGAAAAATGGGGCGGATAAATAACCGCCTGCCGTAACTGTTCATTGATCAGCTTGTAATAGCTGATGTAGCTTTTATTTTTGGAAAGTTCGTTTTTCTTAAAAACACCTGATGCCGTAAGTATCTGTTTCTTTTGGCGCAGCTTTACAATGCTATTACTTTTATTGTTCCGCTTCTTTACAGTTTGCGGATTCGCTTTTTTATTATCTTGTTTCTTAATAACAGAATTCTGCCGCGATTTCGCGGTGAGTTTTCTGTTCAGGGATTCCCGCTTATCCTTAAGGCTGATCTTCTTATGTTTAAACTTCGCTACCTTTTTATTCGCGGGTATTTTAAGTGTTAAATAGTTAAAATTCAGCTGCTTTATTTCTTTTTGTTTTGGTTTTTTAAGCTCGGGTATCGGCAGGAAAAAAACGGCATGAACTGCCAAAGAAATCAGAAAAGTTATTTTAAATAAATTACTTTTGGGTCCCATCCTTGAGTTTTGCTCCTTTGACAAAATTATACAGCTAAGTTTTTACTGTGTCAATAGTTAAATTCGCTGAGTGTTTGCACCGTTCGCTAAGTCGCTCGCTTCGTGCTCATGCGTAA